>JBBKXS010000095.1:0-9876 GCA_037969605.1 Flavobacteriaceae bacterium | reverse complement strand
TACTGGAAGTGGTGGGTTTGAAATCTACTGCAAAAACTCAGATGCACAGCAAGTTTGGGACAAGGTTTTCGAAGCTGGTGCTAAATACGGGATCAAACCCATTGGATTGGCTGCTCGGGATACCTTACGCCTAGAAATGGGTTATTGTCTTTATGGAAACGATATTGATGATACTACGTCGCCAATTGAAGCAGGATTGGGTTGGATCACAAAATTCACGAAATCCTTTACCAATTCTAAAGCTCTGGAACTTGAAAAACAGCAAGGCCCAAAACGCAAATTAGTAGCCTTTGAATTGGACGAACGTGGAGTTCCAAGGCACGGTTATGAAATTGTAGACGAAACGGGGCGACCAATTGGTGTAGTCACCTCAGGAACTATGTCGCCATCCCTTAACAAAGGCATTGGTTTAGGTTATGTTCCCACCGAATTTACAGAAACTGGATCTAAAATACATATTCAAATTCGTAAAAATGCCATACCAGCAACGGTGGTAAAGCTTCCGTTTTATAATGTATAATCAGGGCTTAACAAAGGGAAATGAAGGAGAAAGAAAGCAAACATAGAATCTTGATTTTAGGTGCCAGTGGGTTTATTGGCAATGCACTTTACAAAGAGTTATGTTCCTATTATAAAACTTTTGGTACTTATCACACTGCTAAAAAGGAGTTTGTCAATAACGCACAATTTATTGAATATACAGTTGAAGAGGATGATGTTGTTGAAATTCTAAAAGTTACAAAACCCACGATTATTATTTCTGCTTTACGTGGTGATTTTTATGCCCAAATTATGGCTCATCAGCATATTGCCGAATATTTATTGGCAAATGATTGTAAAATCATATTTCTCTCCTCTGCCAACGCATTTGACGGCTATAGCAAGTATCCAAGTTATGAACTCGATAAAACATTGAGCGAGAGTATATATGGCCATTTCAAGATTAAAATTGAAAACTCGTTATTAAGGCTTCCCAAAAAGAAAACTGTAATTATCAGACTTCCTATGGTTTTGGGGGCACAATCACCAAGAGTCAAAGAGATCAAACATCATATTGAAGACGGAAAACCTGTTGAAATTTTTCCGAATATTATTATGAATGTCACCACCGACTCCAAGGTGACACAGCAAATCCATTACATCATTAACCGGAACAGGACCGGAATTTTTCATTTAGGAAGTATTGATTTGGTTCATCACGACGATTTTTTTAAAGACATCGTACATGCGGTTTCCACAAACAATGTCGTTTATAAACGAGTGTACACCACCAACGAGGACCGTTACTTGGCTGTACTCCCAAAATACAACAAATTGCCTAAACACCTTCAAATCACGAGTGCAGAAGTTTTAAAAGAACTTAATAAACAGTAGCATAATCACTTTTAATTCTTTAAATTTATAAGAAACAAAAACCTATGACACCTTTAAGCCAAGAACAAATTGAACAAAAATTATTGCAGTTTCCAGATTGGGACTATTACGAAAATGCTATACACGCCGAATTTGAATTCGAAAATTTTAAGGATTGCTTTAGTGCCATGAGCCGCATTGCCTTTGAATGTGAGGCCTTAAACCATCATCCAGAATGGACCAATGTTTACAATATATTGACCATTTCGCTCTCCACTCACAGTGCCAAAGGGGTTACCGATAAGGATTTTAAACTTGCCGAAGCCATAGAAACCATTGTAGAACCGGAAGACGAGTAATGCAGTTAGTAGTCTTCAGTTTGCCGTCAGCAGTCTACAATCTGCAGTGAAAAGTGGCAGTTTATGATTTAGCCATAAAAAAAATGAGATCGTTTTACTCTCTTATTATTTCAGTTCATAGATTTTATTACATTAGACCTCTCAAAACTTATCAATTTCAATTATCAATTAACTTTATCTGAATATGGGAAGAGCGTTTGAATTCCGCAAAGCACGAAAAATGAAACGTTGGTCGGCCATGAGCAAAGCCTTTACTCGCATAGGAAAGGATATCGTGATGGCCGTGAAGGAAGGCGGTCCAGATCCTGCAGGTAATGCTCGATTAAGGGCGGTAATCCAGAATGCCAAAGCGGTAAACATGCCCAAGGACAACGTTGAACGTGCCATTAAGCGCGCTTCCGATAAAAGTCAGGGCGATTACAAAGAGGTGCTCTTTGAAGGTTATGCACCTCATGGGATTGCTATTTTGGTGGAGACCGCAACCGACAACAATACACGTACCGTAGCTAACGTACGTAGTTACTTCAACAAATGCGACGGAAGCCTTGGTACATCGGGATCGGTAGTTTTTATGTTTGATCATACTTGTAATTTTAGAATCGCAGCCGAAGGTATCGATCCAGAAGAACTGGAATTGGAAATGATTGACTTTGGTGCAGAGGAAGTCTTTATGGATGACGATGGTATTTTAATATATGCGCCTTTTGAAAGCTTTGGCGCTATACAGGCGGAACTGGAAAACCGAAGTATTGAAATTCTGTCTTCTGGCTTTGAACGTATCCCACAGGTCACCAAAACACTGACCCCCGATGAAGCCGCCGATGTTGAAAAACTGTTGGAAAAACTTGAGGAGGATGACGATGTACAGAATGTTTATCACACCATGGAAGAAAACACAGAGGACTAAATATGAAGACTTTTCTAATTCAAAACTATTTAAAAGAGGCTTTATGTCTTCTTTTTTTGTTTATATTAGGAATACTAGTTCTAATAATCTTATAAACCTATTAAACAATGAGTATATAAGTTAACTTCTAACCAGCTGAAAACAAGCTGAAAAAGTTCATGTTTTCAAAATATTTGGCTTACCAACACTGAAAAAGAAAGCACCGGCTTATATATGGTGTACTATATCTTAGTATTTCATATTTTTATATCAGAATTTTAATCAAGGTGTATGTTATTACAAACTATTTTGGAGATATCACTACCATTGACAAATCCGGTATTAAAATTTCTAGTGATACTGATCATTATATTATTTGCCCCGATTCTCCTGAATAAGTTAAAAATCCCTCATATTCTTGGGCTTATCATAGCTGGGGCTATCGTAGGACCAAACGGTTTTAATTTACTTTTACGCGATAGTAGTATAATATTATCAGGTACAGCAGGATTGCTCTACATCATGTTTCTTGCCGGATTAGAAATCGATATTACAGAATTTAAAAAGAATAGTTCAAAAAGTTTATTGTTTGGTCTGTATACCTTTTTAATCCCAATGATATTAGGCACTCTATCGAGTATTTATATCTTAAACCTATCCGTCTCTTCATCTGTATTGGTTGCCAGTATGTATGCGTCCCATACATTGATTGCATACCCAATATTAAGCAAGTTGGGGGTTACTAAAAATCGTGCAGTTAATATTACAGTTGGAGGTACTTTAATTACCGACACCCTTGCGCTTTTAGTTCTGGCCGTTATTGTTGCGTTTACAAAAGGTGAAGTAAACACTTTGTTTTGGATAAGGTTGTCTATTTCCATTTTGGTTTTTGGTCTTATAATCCTGTTTATTTTTCCAATTATAGGTCGATGGTTTCTAAAACGTTATGAAGACAAAACTTCTCAATACATTTTTGTACTTACTATGGTTTTTCTTGGAGCGGTACTAGCAGAAGCAGCTGGAATTGAAGCTATTATTGGAGCCTTTTTATCTGGTTTAGCTCTAAACAGATTAATCCCATCTACATCACCATTGATGAATAGAGTTGAATTTGTAGGAAATGCTATTTTTATACCATTCTTTCTGATTGGTGTTGGAATGCTAGTGGATTACCGTGCATTTATTAAGGATTTTGAAACCATTAAGATTGCAATAGTAATGACCATTATTGCAACTTCTGCAAAATTTATTGCTGCTTGGTTGACCCAAAAATCATTTAAATATACCTCGGATGAACGAAGGCTAATTTTCGGATTAAGTAACGCCCAAGCTTCGGCAACACTTGCTGCTGTAATTATAGGATACAATATCATTATTGGAGAAACGGCTACAGGAGAACCTATTAGGTTATTAAGCGAAAGTATTTTAAATGGAACTATAATCATGATTTTGATTACCTGTACTATTGCAACTTTGGCAGCTCAGAAAGGGGGGCAAAACATTTCATTGAGTGAATCATCAATTATTGAAACTGGTGATAGTGAACATAATGAAAGAATTTTAATACCCATTAGTAATCCATATACGATTGATGAATTAATTAATTTAAGCACAATCCTAAAATCAAAGGACAATATCACTGGATTATTTGCCCTTAATATTATAACTAATGAAAAAATTGACACAAAAAATGAGATTAGGGCAAAAAAAATGTTGGAAAGTGCTGTGATTATTGCCTCAGCCTCAGATATAAAATTAAATACATTGTTGAGATATGATATTACTATAGCCAATGGGATTACAGGGGTTATTAAAGAGCAAAATATAACGGATTTGGTCTTAGGACTTCATATTAAAAAAGGAATATCAGAATCCTTTCTAGGGAAATTATCTGATGGCTTATTATCAAAATGCAACACCACTACTTTTATTTATAAACCTGTACAGCCTATTGCTACAATTAAAAGACATATTATTATTGTTCCTTTGAATGCAGAAAAAGTAATCGGTTTTCCTTTTTGGCTTTCGAAGGTATGGAACATTTCTAAAAATACAGGTTCAAAACTTGTGTTTTACGCAAGTGGGCCAACTATCAAATTAATAAAGAATGTACTCTCAAATCACCCTTTAGATGCCGATTTTAAAATCTTTGAAGACTGGAGTACTATCTTAACTATCTCACATGACCTTAAAATAGATGATAATTTAATAATTGTATTAAGCAGGGTTAATAAGCCATCCTACCATGAAAATATGGCAGACCTGCCTGATTACTTGAACAAATATTTCCAATTCAATAGTTTTATTCTCATATATCCAACCCAAATTGGTGTTAAAGATTATGATACCATTGACCTAAATAATCCCTCGTTAACTGAACATATAGAAAAACTTGATGAATTAGGAAAAAATATTTCAAAAATATTTAGACGAAAATAAAGCCCAACGCCTTTATATGGTAGGGTTATTGCTTCTGGTTTTCCTCGATTCGACCATGTGCTCCGAAACCCAATGAAAATCCTCGCACATTTTACTATCTTTGGTTTACGGTGGATCTTGATAACCTTTGAAAGGCACATTTCTATTATCGCCGCATAAACCTTTACTTATCAATTAAAGAAATGGAACACAAAGCGAAATCAATTCGACCATTTATTGGCGCCAAAAATTTTGAACATTCACGGAGTTTTTATCGCGATTTGGGATTCCAAGAAATAGTTTTGGACCCTTATTTTTCGGTATTTAAAACTGGAGAAATGGCCTTTTATTTACAGGATGCTTACGTTAAGGATTGGATAAACAATTCCATGATTTTTTTGGAAGTTGAAAATGTTGACCAATTTTGGAAGGAGCTTTTGGCCTTGAACTTACAATCAAAATATAAAGGTGTAAAATTGACGCCCATTAAAGTGCTAGATTGGGGCAAAGAGTGTTTTATTCACGATCCGTCTGGAATCCTCTGGCATTTCGGTGAATTTTTTTAATCAAAACAGCAACAAATCCTGTATTAAGTACATATAAATATTCATTGCTTTTTAATTTGGAAACACGACTAGTAAAAAAAACCAAATACTGGCACACTTTTAGATTACAAGACAACATTATAAATTTATAAATAAACATAAAATGAAAAACATTGGACTTACCCTGTTAGTAACTTTCTTAACTGTACAAAGTTATGCCCAAACCAAGAACTTTATCGATAAACCCTATCTAGAAACCACTGCTGTTGTTGACACGCTGGTCATACCTGACCGTATCTATTTATCGATTCTGATTACCGAAGCCGATACTAAAGGAAGAACCTCGGTTGAAGAACTCGAAAACCGAATGAACACCAAATTAAAAGCCCTTGGCATTGATACCAAAAAACAATTATCACTATCAGATGTTACCAGTAATTTCAAAAATTATTTTCTGAGAAGTAAGGACATTTTGAAAAACAAAGCTTACACGCTTATGGTTTACGATGCCATAACAGCTGGAAAGGTCATTGTTGGTCTGGAATCCATCGACATTTCAAATGTACAGTTGAGCAAAACTGAATATTCTAAAATGGAGCAATTACAACTAGAATTAAAGCAAAAAGCCGTGGTCAAAGCCAAACAACAGGCCGAATCCTTACTCAAAGCCATAAATCAAACTTTAGGGAAAGCCATTTTTATTTCGGATTTGAATTATAATGTTTATAGAAGCGATATGTCAGAAATTAAAATTCTTGGTTATGCATCAAAAGAGCAAGCTCCAATTGACATTGAATTCGAGAAAATTAGGATAGAAAGCCGAATCAATGTCACGTTTGCGATTGAATGAGAATATAACATCTATTGTTGGTAAAGTTTTTATACTTTTATAAAACATAATGGCTAACAAAAAACAAATGAAAAAATTAATCCTCATCCTCTTACTCGCTTCATTTTCAAAACTTGTGAATGCACAGGAAACACCAAACATAACCATGGTATTTAACCATGTAGCACTTTCTGTAAAAGATGTTGATGTATCTGCAAATTTTTATCAGGATGTTTTAAATCTCAATGAAATTGTCAATAGAACCAAGATGGATGGCATTAGATGGTTTTCGTTGGGAGAAGACAAAGAACTGCATCTTGTTTCTATTTTAAAAGGGGATATTGCCATTAATAAAGCGGTCCATTTTGCATTGACTACCTCGTCATTTGATGGTTTTGTTGTCAATTTAAAACGTTTGAACATTCCATATTCAAGTTGGACTGGAGAAGAAAATACAATAACTGATAGAGCAGATGGCGTAAAACAAATCTATTTACAAGACCCTGATGGTTATTGGATTGAGGTGAACAGTGTTGGGCAAATGTAGCCTGTAAAAAGTAATCCATTCCCAAGAATGAAACAACTCATTGAAACATTTTATAATGCGTTTAAAAATCTTGATGCTGAAACCATGGTGTCTTGCTATCATGAGAACATTGTTTTTGAGGATCCCGCATTTGGAATTTTAAAAAGTGACCATGCAAAAAACATGTGGCGCATGTTGTGCGAATCTCAAAAAGGAAAGGATTTTAAAATTACCTATTCCAATATTGACGCAAATAATTTAAAAGGAACGGCACATTGGGAAGCCTTTTATACCTTTAACAGAACAGGTCGAAAGGTCCATAATATCATTATTGCGAGTTTTGAGTTTAAAGATGGTAAAATTATCAAGCATATTGATGATTTTGATCTTTATAAATGGTCAAAACAGGCGTTGGGGTTTAAAGGATTAATTTTAGGAAATACGAAATTTTTCAAAAAACAATTGAATGCACAAACTCAAAATTTGCTCCTAAAATTTGAAAATAAATGATAATAACAAAAAAGCTACTCCAGTTAAGGAATAGCTTTTAGCTTCATAGCAAACGGTTGTTTCTTTTTAGGGACTTATAGTTTACTTTATGTTTCAATCATTAGCTATATTACACTATTCAAAAACTATGCCATCAGGCTATTCTGACACACCATTGCCAGTTAAATCCTAAGAATATTCAGGAATTTTGCCTTTAACATCTGTGTAAAAGTCTTTCATAAATTTAAAATCGGCTTCCATATCATCGGTGGGATAAAAAGGTTCCGAAATTTTATTTTGTTTATGTTCAAAATCTAGAGTAAACATCAATATAGGAACTTTTGCAGCTTTGGCAATATAATAAAAACCAGTTCGCCACTCCTCTACTTTTTTTCGGGTACCTTCAGGAGCTAATGTCATTCTAAATTCATCTCTATCCTTAAAGAGTTTAGCTATGGCTTCTACCTTGTTTTCTTTGGATTTTCTATCAATTGGTGCACCGCCAATAGCTCGTAAATACCATCCGAAAGGACCAACAAACAATTCTTTTTTACCAACAAAATTTGTTTTGATTCCTAATACCTTTCGAAGTAATACTCCGATATAAAAGTCATGCCAACTGGTATGTGGAGCAGCAATAATGACTGCCTTTTTAACCGTTTCTTTTGAAAAATTAATATTGCCTACAACTTTCCAGCCGAGTATTTTAAAATAAATGAATTTGGCCAGCCACCGCATCTTACATTTTTTGATATAATGCTTTTAATTTATCCTTGGTGATTTTTTGTTTCCAGTTTTTTCCCAAGGCATTCTCCCAAAGGGGTTCTAAAGCCAAGGCTACATCTATCATGGTAGAGAATTCGTAATCTTCCAAACCAGCACAAAGACCTTCGGGAAGTTGGATATGGTGTTTCGACTTCATTTGTTTGAATAATTTTACGCCTTCTGGATAAAACTCTTCCAAATGGTCAAAAACTATACAATTGCCAATTCCATGTTTTGTTCCCAAAACATAGGAAAGTCCATAACTCATGGCATGGGCAATTCCTACTTGTGAATAAGCGATACTCATGCCTCCATGCCAAGAAGCCATCATTAACTTATCCTGACTGTCTTCCTTAGACAAGTTGTCTTCTAAAAATATAGATTTACAAAGTTCAAAGGCTTTTTCTCCATAAGTTTGGCTAAAGGTATTTAAGTATGTCCCATAAAGGGATTCAATACAATGTATATAACAATCCATTCCAGTATAAAACCATTGATCATTAGGAACATCTTTGGTAAGCTCAGGATCCAAAATCACTTGATCAAACGGCGTATAATCTGAATTGATTCCCAGCTTTTTATCAGGACCTGTTAAAACCGTAGTTCTTGAAACCTCTGCCCCTGTCCCTGATATAGTAGGAACCCCAACATGATAAATAGCTGGTCGTTTTACCAAATCCCAACCTTGATAATCTTTGGCTCCACCTTCATTGGTAAGCATGATCGCTACGGCTTTGGCAAGATCCAAAATCGTGCCCCCACCTATTCCAACAACCCCGGAAGGCCTATCTTTATGGGTTAGGATGATTTGCTCAACCAATTCATCTACTTGAGAAGTTTTTGGTTCTTCATCAGCCGATATATAAATAATTTTGTCATGGTAGGCCAATGGAATTCTCGACACTAATGCGATATTTCCTTTAAAAACATCATCCACCAAAAAAATAAATGGTGCATTCGTATTTAGGCGTTTGGGCTCAATGATGTCACTTAATTGACTAAAGCTGCCTCGTCCAAAAACTACTCTGGATACCATTGGGTAATTTCTGTAATTCATTTAATCTTGTTCTTTAGCAAAAATAAAAACATCCTTGGATTATAACTTTACTTATTTAAATAATATTGAAATTTTTCGGCAAACAAACCAACGTCATGCCCATCAACCAAGGCATGATTGACATTTATAGAAACATTCATTATGAGTGAACCATTTTTAGCGTCAACTTTACTAAATGCCAATTTTGGTATTGAATCTGGGAGTCCAGAAACAGGTTCTTTGTGTCCTGTAAACATAAGCCAAGGCAGTGCAGAACAATGAATGCAATTTAAACTGTTTATGGGTGGGAACAAATCCTTGGAATTCATAATACGTTCTTTTTCTGCACTTAGGTTTTGTAAAAAAATGTCTAGGTCCTCATTAAATTTTATAAACGAAAAACCAAAGGTTTTGTCTCTTCTCATAATCGTTGGAGATGCATGTATAACATCATATTTCAGCACCTTTTCATTTTCAATACGCAATTTAAGTGCTCCAACTTCATTGATTGCTCTCATGCAATCATGCAAGTATTTTCCAAAAAAACTCACTTTTTTTTCTTTTGAAAACTGATACGCTACAGAAACATCAATAGGAACTGTAACCCCAAAAAAAGGATCTTTCAGGGCGCTAAAATGCCTGTAATGTTCTTTTCTGTTCCAAGTTTCTA
>JBBKXS010000094.1:0-7260 GCA_037969605.1 Flavobacteriaceae bacterium | reverse complement strand
CCAATGTACCAATCAATCTTGAATTGGAATTACAACAATTTCATTGTTGGTTCTTGTGATTATGCCGAAATAACATAGAACGATTTCTTCAGGATTACTATCAATGGATTTATTTTGTCTTACTTGAAAACTTTTTCAATGCTAAGAAAGATAACTTGTGCCACAAAAAAACGCCACAACTGTGCTGTGGCGTTTTTAAACTAACTAACTAATCAACTAACATATAAAGACTATCTTTTTATAAAGATATTTGTATAATACCATTTCCCTTCCTTATTTTGCTCAGCAGAGACTTCAAAATCCGTATAATCTCCTTCAATATTTCCTCTATGACTGTCACTGTTAATCCAAGCATTAACTACCGATTGTGCACTACTATATGCATAGGCTACATTTTCAGATACTACTTTCGCATTTGCATTTTGTTCCAAACTGATTTTCCTTTGGAAAAAGTTGTCGTGATTAACACTATTTACTTCAACCATATAATCTGTATGTGTAAACGCTACAGATTTTACAATATTAAGACTGTTAAGTGCATTTAAACCTAAACCTATTCGGTGTTCGTTTATAAGCTCTAAAATCTCTATTTCAATTTCTTTTGGTGCCGGTGCATTTTTTAAAGCAACTGCATCAATACTATCTATTGGAAAATCTTCAGTAGAACATGAAGAGAACGTCAGTAAAGTCATCAATGCCAATAAAGGCAGATAATTAGTAGGTTTCATAAGGGGCAATTTAGATTTGGTCTAGTAAAATTAGAAGACTACCCCATTTAGACTGTTAAAGAAATGTTAAAATCGATTAAAAGCATACACTTTACCGATTCTTTATGTAAATCATCGATGAAATACATTATTGTAGACAAAAAAGAAGCATTACATCGTAATAAAAGTGTGTTTTATCGATATATGATAATTTAAAAATGTGCTTTATGATGAATCTTATTTAAGGCGAGAGTCTTGTAATATACCAGACAAAGTCTTGATCCAGTTTATATTGTATTCTGTCGTGCAGTCTATTTGGTCGACCTTGCCAAAATTCAAATTCTATGGGCTTTACAATATAGCCTCCCCAAAATTTTGGTCTTGGAATGTCTTCACCTTCAAATTCCGTTTCAAGTTGTTTTAGCTTTTCTTCTAGAACTTCCCTACTTTCTATTGGTTCACTTTGATGTGAAACTAGAGCCCCTAATTGGCTTCCTCTTGGGCGGGATTCAAAATAACCATCACTCAAATTATCAGCAATTTTTTCTGCTTTACCTTTAATTATGATTTGACGTTCTGCCCCATGCCAGAAAAAAGATAAGCATACGTTTGGGTTAGTGGCTATTGATTGGCCTTTTTCACTGTTATAATTGGTATAAAATATAAAGCCTTCATAGGTATATTTCTTAAGAAGCACTACTCTATTTCTTGGATAACCATCTGCACTTATAGTTGCAATGGTCATCGCATTAGTTTCTGTTTCAGGAAAAAAATGATCCACTTCATAAAACCATTTTTGAAATAACTCCATAGGGTTTTCGGGTAAATCTTTTGTCAGAAGTTCCCCTTTTTCGTAAGATTTTCTATAATTGCTTAAATCACTTTCCATAATGCCATTGCAATTTAGAGATTTTTTAGATTAAAACTCAAAGGTTTTACCATCCTCGGCCAATTCAACAGGTTGAAAAATAGTTTGGGCTTCAGTTCTAAACGCTTCCAAATCATTATACCGAGTGGAATAATGCCCTAAAATCAATGTTCCTACCTGAGCTTGATTTGCGATTTCTGCGGCTTGTTTTGCTGTACTATGTTTGGTCGGTAAAGCCAACTTTTTATTTTTCTCCAAAAATGTTGACTCATGATACAGTACGTCCACATCTTTAATTATTGGAACAATGTCTTCATTATAGGCCGTGTCGCTACAAAAAGCATAACTTTTAGGCTTAACTCCCATTTTGGTAACCATTTGATTTTTAATTAATTTTCCTTCTTTGTTTTCAATATCAAAACCTTGCTTGAGCTTTCGGTAATAGGACACATCTATATTATTGTTTAGAACTGCATTCATGTCTAGTTTACGCTCTCCCTCCTTTTCTTTAAATAAAAATCCGTTGGTATATATACGATGGTCCAAAGGAATTGTATGAACCTCAATCTTGTCATCTTCGTAAATTAATTCAGAAGTATTTGAATCCAATTCATGGAAAATTAATTGGTAATTGGTCCATGAATCAGCCAGTTTCATTTGAAGGGTAATGACTTCTTTCAGCCCTTTAGGGCAATAGATGTGAAGATCGGCTTCTCTGGTCAATAACCTAAAAGTAGAAATCAGACCAACCAAGCCAAAATAATGGTCACCATGTAAGTGTGAAATAAAAATATGCTTTATCCTAACAAACTTTATTTTATGTCGGCGCAATTCAACTTGAGTACCCTCTCCACAATCAATTAAGAACACCTGATTTTTTATCTCTAAAACTTGTGAGGTGGGATTGGTATTGGTACGAGGCGTGGCACTATGGCAGCCTAAAATGGTTAATTTCATTAATTCTCATTTCTAGAAGCCCAAATCACGCTCGATTTCTTCCATTTCGATAATATCATAAGCTTCTTGTAGGGTTGGTACAACGGTAATTTCATCAGGAATGTCATCTAAATTTACTTTATCGGTTACAATAACGAATGAATGTTTAGCCTTTCGATGTTTTTTGGAAATCTGCAGAAATTCAACAATATGTTCCAATGGTATCTTATTTAGACTTGTAAGGTTTACAATGACATTATCATTTTTAAAACGTTCGTACAATACTTCAAGTTTTTTTACCAACTCGATAACAGAAGTTTTTTCTTGTGTAATAATAGTAGTAGTTCCTTCAGTATCAAAAATCATAGTATTAGTGTTTAATTTTAGAAGCCAATAAATAGATAACAGCCATCCTAATGGCTACACCATTTTGAACTTGATCCAATATGATGGCTTGTTTAGAATCTGCAACATCACTGGTAATTTCCACACCACGATTGATTGGACCGGGGTGCATAATGGTTATTTCTTTGTTCAAAGAATCCAACAGGGCTCTATTCACACCATATTGTTGTGTGTACTCCCTAGTTGATGGAAAATAACTGATTTCCATACGTTCATTTTGAATTCGCAACATATTTGCAACATCACACCATTGTAATGCTTTCCTCAAATTGGTTTCAACCTTTACTCCAAGTTTATCAATATATTTAGGAATAAGTGTTTTTGGGCCACATACCATAACATTGGCACCTTGAAGTTGCAAAGCAAAGATATTTGATAATGCCACTCTACTGTGCAAAATATCACCTACAATCACAACATTTTTTCCCTTTACACTGCCTAATCGTTCCCTAATTGAATAGGAATCTAAAAGGGCCTGTGTAGGATGTTCATGGGCGCCATCTCCTGCATTGATTATACTGGCATTGACATGTTGTGATAAAAACATACTTGCACCTGCATTTGGATGTCTCATCACCACCATATCCACTTTCATCGATAAAATGTTGTTTACGGTATCAATAAGTGTTTCTCCTTTTTTTACTGATGATTGTGAAGCAGAAAAATTAATAACATCTGCTGATAGACGTTTTTCAGCTAATTCAAAAGACAATTTAGTCCTAGTGGAATTTTCAAAAAATAAGTTGGCAATGGTAATATCTCGAAGGGATGGAACTTTTTTAATGGGTCTATTGATAACCTCTTTAAAGTGATCTGCTGTTTCAAAAATTAGCTGAATATCTTGTTTGTTAAGATATTTAATTCCAAGTAAGTGATTCACACTTAATTCGCTCATAGATTAACTATTTATTAAGTAAACTGCGTCTTCTCCTCCATTTTCCTTCCATTTTACAATAACTTTTTCTTTGTTTATGGCGTCTACCTGACGACCTCTATAGTTAGGCTGAATTGGTAAATGTCTGCTAAAACGTCGATCAATTAAGGTTAACAATTCAATCTCTTTTGGTCTTCCAAATGATTGAATGGCAGTTAAAGCAGCACGAATACTCCGGCCAGTAAACAGCACATCGTCAATAAAAACTACATTCTTGTCTTCAACCATAAAATCTATTTCAGTAGAATTGGCTTCCAAGGGTTTATCACCTCGTCTAAAATCATCTCTAAAAAATGTAATGTCAAGTTGACCTAATTTCAGATTTTTAATTTTATAGTCTTCTTTCAACATTTGAGCCAACCTGTTTGCCAAATATTTTCCACGTGGCTGAATGCCAATTAAAACCGTGTTTTCAAATGTATTATGATTTTCAATAAGTTGACAAGCCAATCGGTGAAGAATGATGTTTACCTCTTTGGAATTAAGTAAAACTTTTTGACTCATATAGAATCCAAATGTATTTGGAGGACAAAGTTACGGTAAAAAAATATAGTGTACAACGGCGTTGTATTAATACATCATAAAAAAGCCTTCCGAATTGGAAGGCTTTAATTTTATACTTAGGACATTACTTTTTGGTTTTTTTAACCTTACCGTCCATTTTATCTTTGAGTGCTTGTAACTGTTCATTGGCATCACCTAAAGTCGGTTTTGCCTCTGCCGCTTGAGCTTCAGCTTTTGCAGTCGCCGCTTTTACATTAGCAATTTCCTCTTCTTTAAAGATAGCAGTATGAGAAGCTACTACCCGTTTAAATTCTTTATTGAATTCAATAATCTTAAACTCGGTAGATTCTCCTTTTTTAAGTTTTTTACCATCTTCTTTTTCTAAATGTCGAGCAGGAACAAAAGCAACGATATCTTCATTAAAATCGACAGTTGCACCTTTGTCTACTAATTCAGAAATTTCAGCGGTATGAACAGTGCCTAGTGCAAATTCCGTTTCATATTTATCCCAAGGATTATCAGTGGTTTGTTTGTGTCCTAAACTTAATTTACGACCTTCAACATCCAATTCTAATACCACAACATCTAATGTGTCTCCTACATTACAAAATTCACTTGGATGCTTGATTTTTTTGGTCCACGATAAATCAGATATATATATCAATCCGTCAATACCTTCTTCCATTTCAACAAACACACCAAAATTTGTAAAGTTGCGAACAATACCAGTATGGCTTGATCCTACTGGATATTTACCTGTAATATCAGTCCATGGATCTGGAGTTAATTGTTTGATACCAAGAGACATTTTACGATCTTCTCTATCTAAAGTTAAGATCACAGCTTCAATTTGGTCACCAACAGCTACAAAATCTTGTGCAGAACGCAAATGAGTGGACCAAGACATTTCGCTTACATGAACTAATCCTTCAACACCTTCTTCAACTTCTAAAAATGCACCATAGTCAGCTATGACAACGACTTTACCTTTTACTTTATCACCAACTTGTACACCGTCAGCCAATGCTTCCCAAGGATGTTTGTTTAATTGTTTTAGACCTAATTGAATTCTTGATTTGTCTTCATCAAAATCCAGAATTACTACATTAAGTTTTTGATCCAATTCCACAATTTCATTTGGATGATTGATTCTTGACCAAGATAAGTCTGTAATGTGAATTAAACCATCTACACCACCAAGATCAATAAAGACACCATAAGAAGTAATGTTTTTAACAATACCTTCCAATACTTGTCCTTTTTCCAATTGGCCAATAATTTCTTTTTTCTGTTCTTCAATATCAGCTTCAATAAGTGCTTTATGAGAAACTACTATGTTTTTGAATTCATGGTTAATTTTAACCACTTTAAACTCCATAGTTTTATTTACATACTGATCGTAATCTCTAATTGGTTTTACATCTATTTGAGAACCTGGTAAGAAAGCTTCTATTCCGAAAACATCCACGATCATTCCTCCCTTTGTTCTGCATTTTACAAAACCATTTACGATTTCACCAGTATCATGTGCATTGTTAACACGATCCCATGCCTTAATTACACGAGCTTTACGATGAGATAGTACCAATTGTCCTGTTGCATCTTCCCGCACATCAATTAATACTTCTACTTTATCACCAACTTTTAAATTTGGGTTGTATCGGAATTCATTGAGTGAAATCACACCCTCAGATTTTGCATTGATGTCTATAATGGCATCTCTATCTGAAAGATGGATCACAATACCTTCAACCACTTCGTTGTCAAGTGTATCCACGAAATTTTCTGATACTAATTTTTCAAATTCCTGGAGTTGTTTGTCATCCACTTGGTCAATACCTTCTTCGTAATTGTGCCAATTGAAATCTTTTAAAAATTTGTCTGGATTTACTGGAGTTTCAGTTGCGACTGGAGCTTCAACGGTTTCAACTGTTTGAGGAGTCTCTTCAACTACTTTTACTGTTTCTTTTGCTTCTTTAACAGTTTCTACTGTTTCGCTTGTTTCAACAGCTTCTACTGTTTCCACTGCTTCAGTTGCTTCAACTTCAGCTTTATTTGTTTTCTTTTCAGCCATTTGCTGATTATTATTTTGTATTCTGTTTGTCTAGGATGAGATTAAGCGAATAACCTACAGAAGTGTTATTATTATTTGATTTTCATTCCTTTTATATATCCTATGCTCCGCTAAAAGGAGTGCAAAAATACAATTTAATTCAAACAAAACAAATAAATAGGGAAATATACAACGGTTCGAATGCACGCTAAGAAGTAAGTGATAATTAAAGGCTCATAGGTTATCTGCTTACCAACTCAATTTTGTCTTTTGCCAAACTCAATACTATCTTGAATTGTTCATCTGCACTTAATTCTGAATTATCGATTTCTATGGCATCATCAGCTCTAATAAGTGGTGAATCTTCTCTTGTGGAATCTATATAATCACGGGATTTTACATTTTCCAAAACGTCTTCAAAACTTATGTCTTCTCCTTTGTCAAGAAGTTCTTTAAAGCGTCTTTTAGCCCTGATATTGGCGGAAGCTGTTATAAACAGTTTAAGTTCGGCGTTTGGGAAAACTACTGTTCCTATATCTCTCCCGTCCATCACAAGACCTTTATGTTTACCAAATACTTGTTGTTGTTTTACTAGTTGTTGCCGTACTTCGGTTATCGTAGATACTTGACTTACAAATTGAGAAACTTCCAAAGTCCTAATTTCCTTTTCAATATTTTGTCCGTTCAAATAGACTTCGGCAAAACCTAATTTCTCATTGAGTTTAAAAGTAATCTCAATATCTTTTAATTGACTAATGAGTTGTTCATTATTAAAGGAATCTACATCAATAAGTTGGTTTTGCATGGCATATAATGTGACTGCCCTGTACATTGCTCCAGAATCAACATAAAT
>JBBKXS010000093.1:0-7065 GCA_037969605.1 Flavobacteriaceae bacterium | reverse complement strand
AACATCCCATACAATGCCGAAATACCCATTACTAAATGGAAATGCGCAACAACAAAATAAGTATCATGAATATTAATATCCAATGCACTATCTCCAAGTATAATTCCAGTTAAACCTCCGGTAATAAATGTGGATACAAAGCCTATTGAAAACAACATGGCCGCATTCATTTGTAAATTACCTTTCCAAAGTGTCGTAATCCAGTTGAAGGCTTTTACGGCTGATGGAATTGCAATTAATAATGTTGTAAAGGTAAATACCGATCCCAAAAATGGATTCATTCCCGAAATAAACATATGATGCCCCCAAACTATGGTTGATAAAAATGCAATTGCTAAAATGGATGCTACCATGGCGCGATAGCCAAAAATAGGTTTACGCGAATTAGTGGCCATAATTTCTGACACCAATCCCATTGCTGGCAAAATAACAATATAGACCTCAGGATGCCCTAAAAACCAGAATAAATGTTCAAATAATACGGGTGAACCTCCTTGATAATGCAAGACTTCTCCCTGAATGAAAATATCTGATAAATAAAATGAGGTGCCAAAACTTCTATCCATAATTAATAACAAAGCTGCCGACAACAATACTGGGAAAGAAACGACGCCAATGATGGCTGTAACAAAAAATGCCCAGATCGTTAATGGAAGTCTAGTCATGGACATTCCTTTAGTACGAAGATTAATAACGGTGACAATATAATTAAGTGAGCCTAATAACGATGAAGCTATGAAAATAGCCATAGAGACTAACCACAACGTCATTCCCGCTCCGGAACCACCCTGAGCCATTGGCAATGCACTCAAAGGTGGGTAAATCGTCCACCCTGCTGCTGCAGGTCCAGCTTCTACAAAAAACGATAAAACCATGATAACACTAGAAAGAAAAAACAACCAATACGATACCATGTTCAAAAAACCAGATGCCATATCCCTTGCCCCACATTGTAGCGGAATTAAAAGATTACTAAAAGTTCCACTCAAACCAGCCGTAAGCACAAAAAACACCATAATTGTACCATGGATTGTGATCAATGCCAAATAAATATCAGCATCCATAACGCCATCTGGAGCCCATTTACCTAATAATGCTTTAAAAATTACATTGGGTTCTTCTGGCCATGCAATTTGCATACGCATCATTAAAGACATCACAACCCCAATAATTCCCATAATTGTACCTGTAATAAGGTATTGTTTGGCAATCATTTTATGGTCCTGACTAAAAATGTATTTCGTTACAAAGGTCTCTTTGTGATGATGTCCGTGATCGTCGTGTGCGTGAGTATCTGCGTGTGCTGACATAATCTTATATCGTTTTTAATCTTTTTAGTTAATTAAAGAATTGCTGAATTTTTTTTGCTCTTTCATCCAAGCGTCAAATTCCTCTTGGGTTTCCACTATAATTTTCATTTGCATGTTATAATGAGACTTGCCGCATATTTTATTACAAAGCAATAAATAGTCAAATTCATATCTCAATTCTTGACCTCTGGCTTCAATTTCCTTGCTGTTTGCCAACCTTATTTTATTGATATGAGCTACTTTTTCAATAATATCCGGATTTTGTCGCATTTCTTTGGTAGTGACTGAAGGTGTAAAACCAAATTGCGTAACCATTCCTGGAACACAATTCATTTGTGCTCTAAAATGTGGCATATAAGCAGAATGTAATACATCTTGGGAGCGCATTTTAAATAATATTGGTCTGCCTAAGGGTAAGTGAAGCTCCCCCTTTGTAATAACATCATCTTGAGCGTTCGGATCAGATTCATCCAACCCCAGTATATTGGCTCTATCAATATCAATCAATCTTACGTTTGACAATCCCAAAACATTATCATTACCCGAATACCGTGCAGTCCAGTTAAATTGTTGAGCATATAATTCAATGACCAGAGGATCATCACTTTCATCAACATTCATGATACTGGTCCACGTAAATAATCCGTAGATGATTAATCCAGCCAAAACTATTACAGGAATAATGGTCCAAACTGCTTCCAATGTATTGTTATCTGCAAAAAACAGGGCCTTTTTGCCCTTTTCACCCTTATATTTAAAAGCATAATAATGTAATATAATTTGGGTAATGGTCTGCACAATAAAAATAATGATCATTGAAATGATCATCAAATTGTCCAAATTTTGACCATGTTCTGAAGCTGAATTGGACATTAATGGCAAGCTTCCCAAATACCAAAAACACGCTATTGTAATGGCATTAATGAAGATTAAAAAACCTATCATCATATATGCATTAAACGTATTGTCCTTATCGGTTGCAACGCCAGGAATTGAAGTACTTTTTACTTGAGCCAGATCAAATATTTTTACCATTTGCCAAATTGCAATAGCTATAAAAAGTACTATTATAATTGTTAAAAAAGCAGTCATTGTCGTTTCTGTTCGTTATTTAATTATATTAATAATGGAAATGTTCACTTTCTTTTATAAATGGATTTCCTTTTGCTATTAAAGGTGCTTTTGTTAAAGCCGTAAATACAATATAAATGAACAATCCAGCAAATAAACATATTGATCCTATTTCTGGTATTCCTATAAACCATCGGTCTCCTACTGTTGCAGGCATAATCATGTTGAATATATCTATATAATGTCCAGCCAATATCACTAGGCCTGCCATAACCACAAACCACGGGATACGTTTATAATCTGCATTCATCAATAGGAGCAATGGGAAAACAAAATTCATTACCACCATGCCAAGGAAAGGTAATTTGTAGTCTTCAAAACGAGTCACAAAATAGGTGACCTCTTCAGGTATGTTGGAATACCAAATCAACATGAATTGTGAAAACCACAAATAGGTCCAGAAAATACTAAACGCGAACATATATTTAGCCAGATCATGCAAATGATTTTCATTAACATACTCTAAAAAACCTCTGGACTTTAAATACATTGTTATCATTGAAAGTACGGTAATCCCACTTACAAACATACTGGCAAATACATACCATCCAAAAAGGGTACTAAACCAATGTGGATCCACACTCATCACCCAGTCCCATGACATCATGGATTCTGTATAAATAAAAAACACTAAAAATGCTGCCGAGATCCGAAATGTCTTTTTAAAGTTTTTGTTATCGCCAGCCGTATCTTGCGCAATAGAGAATTTACGCGAATAATAGCGATATAAACTCCAGCCTCCAATAAAAATCAATCCTCGAATAATGAACCCTGTTATATTTAAAAATCCTGATTTACCTTGTATAAGTTTATCATGTGCTACAACTTCGGGATCCATCCATACAAATAAATTGTAATGGCCAATTGTTCCTGATGCCACTGCTATTCCTAAAACAATTAATGCGCCTGGTAACAAGTAGGCCGTGATTCCTTCCATAACTCTAAACAACAATGGAGACCATCCCGCTTGAGCGGCCCATTGAATGGCATATAAAGCCAAAACACCTAGTGCAATCATCATAAAGAAGAAGGCTGCCACGTAAAGTGCAGACCATGGCCTGTTTGCTAATTGATGTTGTACGTGCTCTATATGTTTTACATGTTCATTTCCATCTGATGCAGTAGCTTCACTATGAGAATCTTCACCATGCATCTCTGAAGTTACATAATCGTCGGTTGAAATTTCTTCATGAGTTGTGGCTTCTACTGCATGACCTCCTCCATGTGACGATTCTGCTGAAAGCATGGCTTCAACTTCTTCAAAAGACTTATGAGATGTCATAAAACCATATCCAACACCTAAAAGTCCCAAAACAATTAGAATGATAGAAAATGTCTTTAATTTATTCGAAAATGTGTACATGTCTATATATAATCTTTATCAATCTTACTTTTGTAAATCAGCTTTTAACTTTAACACATAAGCTACAACTTGCCAACGTTCTTCTTCTTTAAGTTGATTGGAATATGAACCCATTGCATTTTTGCCGTAATATATGCTATGGTAAGTACTCCCTGCGGTTATGGCTCTTCCCGCATCATCATAGCTTGGCACTCCCAGTATTTTTTCACGTTTAACCAAATTCCCTTGTCCATTACCTAAATTCCCATGACAAATTCCACAATAAATATCATATAATGGTTTCCCCTTCGATAAGTCTACTTGAATAGAATCCAAAGGGCTATTAAGGGTTGCCTTAGCCAATTCAAATCCTTCAATAGTATTGTCAAATTCAAAAGGCTTAAATCCTCTAGGAATAGATCCTTCAGCAGGTATTAAGGCAACGGCATCATTTGGAAACATGCTAGATTCGCCATAGGTCTCATATCCAACAGGTTCATACATATTAGGCATAAATTGATAGTTTGGTCTTGAGTCTTTTTTACAAGACAATATGCTTCCAAACATCATTACCAAAATTGCTATTTTAATTAAGCTTTTCATACTTATATATTAATGCGCTTTATCAATTAAATTTATTTCGCTCGCTCCAGTTTCCTTTAATAACTTTGTCAATTCTTTTTCATTATTGTGAACTGCTATTTCCATTAAGAAATGATCATCGGTAGTCCTTAAATCGGGATTTTCAGCTTTTTTAAATGGCCACATTCTACTTCGTAAATAAAAGGTGATGACCATTAAATGTGCTGCAAAAAATACCGTCATCTCAAACATAATAGGCACAAAGGCAGGCATGTTTTCCAGATAACTGAAACTCGGCTTACCACCAATGTTTTGAGGCCAATCTGAAATCATAGTAAAATTCATCATTACAATGGCTACTATTAAACCAAGACATCCAAACATAAAGGATGCAATGGCAATTCTAGTTGGCGCAAGACCCATAGCCTTGTCCAATCCATGTACCGGAAACGGGGTATATATTTCTTCAATATGATGTCGTTCAGCTTTAACTTTTTTAACGGCTGCCAATAAAACATCATCATCTGTATAAATAGCGTGAATTACTTTTGAAGCTTCCATATCCACTCTTATGTTTTTGTTTTTTTAACTGTTTTTCCTGATGTTCTTTCATCAGCTCCAGTACCTACTAAACTATCTCCTTTTTCCCTAATTTTTTTATAGTGTTCTCCTGAACTTTTTAAAATGGTTTTAACCTCAGCTTGAGCAATCACTGGGAAAGTTCTTGCATACAACAGGAACAAGACAAAGAAAAATCCAACTGTTCCAATAAAAATTCCTACATCCACAAATGTTGGTGAGAACATCGTCCAAGAGGATGGTAAATAATCTCTATGTAAAGAGGTAACGATAATTACAAAACGTTCAAACCACATCCCAATATTTACAACAATTGAAATGGCAAAAGAGAACATGATGCTTGTTCTTAATTTTTTGAACCACATAAACTGAGGTGAAAACACATTACAGCTCATCATAGCCCAATAGGCCCACCAATAAGGTCCTGTAGCCCTATTAAGGAATGCGTATTGTTCATATTCAACTCCCGAATACCAAGCAATGAATAACTCGGTTATATAGGCTACCCCAACAATTGAACCCGTAATCATAATCACAATATTCATCAGTTCAATATGCTGTACAGTGATATAGTCTTCAAGGCTACATACTTTTCGCATAATGATAAGTAACGTATTTACCATAGCAAATCCCGAGAAAACCGCCCCAGCAACAAAATATGGTGGGAAAATAGTTGTATGCCAACCTGGAATTACTGAGGTTGCGAAGTCAAAGGATACGATGGTATGTACCGAAAGCACCAAAGGTGTTGCCAAACCTGCAAGTACCAAGGACACTTCTTCAAAACGTTGCCAATCTTTAGCCCGTCCACTCCATCCAAAACTTAATAATGAATATATTTTCTTTTGGAAAGGTTTTACTGCTCTATCGCGAATCATAGCAAAATCTGGTAACAACCCTGTCCACCAAAATACCAATGAAACTGAAAGATAGGTCGAGATTGCGAACACATCCCAAAGTAACGGTGAGTTAAAGTTGACCCACAATGAGCCAAATTGATTTGGTATTGGCAAAACCCAATACCCTAACCATGGGCGACCCATGTGAATGATAGGAAACAACCCTGCTTGAATTACCGAGAAAATGGTCATCGCTTCTGCAGAACGGTTAACACCCATTCTCCATTTTTGACGGAAGAGTAAAAGTACCGCAGAAATCAGTGTTCCTGCATGACCAATCCCTACCCACCAAACAAAGTTGGTAATATCCCAAGCCCAACCAACGGTTTTATTTAATCCCCAAGTTCCAATCCCCGTTGAAATGGTGTAAATTATACAGCCTATTCCCCAAAGAAAAGCCAGTAATGCTATAGTAAATACAATCCACCAAGATTTATTTGCTTTTCCTTCAACAGGTGCTGCCACATCTACCGATACATCGTGATATGATTTTTCTCCTGCAACTAAGGGTCTTCTAATAGGTGCTTCGTAATGAGACGCCATAATCCTTTATAATTGTTTCTTAATTAATTTATGCTTCAGTTATATTTCTCACCTTTGTTTGATACATCACGTTTGGTTTTGTACCAACGCTTTCCAACAAGTGATACATACGATTATCTTCCAAAAGTTTTGAAACTTTACTTTCTTTATTATTGCCATCTCCAAAAATCATCGCTCCATTGCTACAAGCCAACGAACAAGCTGTTTGGAATTCATCATCCTTTACTTCTCTTCCATCGCGTTTTGCATCCAAAATAGTCTTTTGTGTTTTTTGAATACACATTGAACATTTTTCCATCACACCACGAGAACGCACCACTACATCCGGGTTTAACACCATTCGACCTAAATCATCATTCATGTGATAATCAAATTCATCATTTTGAGCGTATAAGAACCAGTTGAAACGGCGTACTTTGTAAGGACAGTTGTTTGCACAATATCGGGTTCCAACGCAACGGTTATATGCCATATGATTTTGACCTTGATGACTATGAGATGTTGCTGCAACAGGACAAACGGTTTCACAAGGTGCATGATTACAATGTTGGCACATTACGGGCTGGAACGCAACTTGCGGATTATCGGCCGCAGATTCCATTGAGATTAAAGTACTCTTGATACCAACATCGCCTATCAATCCGTTAGCAGACGCTTTCTTGTCATTATCCCCACTAAA
>JBBKXS010000092.1:0-2642 GCA_037969605.1 Flavobacteriaceae bacterium | reverse complement strand
TCATCCATATAAGTATGCAGATCGGTAGCGGCAATAATTGCGGCCTCATCTTCACCACCAATAATATCAATTTTGATTTTTGAATGTTTTTTTATGCGTTGTACAACTTGAATTCCATTATCTGCCTCGCGCATTGCCGATGTGGCACAGGCCTTATAAGTAGTGACTTTATGTGATTTCATTAAAAGTTTAAAAGCAGACATGGTATCTATCAAGCGTTGCTCATTTTCTTTTGATATTTCTCGATTAATGAACACATCTGAACCTAACCTGATGGGCACACGAACCAGTGAACTTTTTCTAAACAATGTGGGTTTTCCTTTTTGTTCAATAATATTAGAAATTAATAATCGTACAGCATTTGAACCAATATCAATAGCTGCATATTTTTTAATGGTTAACATTAATCCTCTAATTTTTTTAAGTAATAATCGTAGGTGGCAAATTGAGCTCTTACTTTAGGTAAATCATTACGTCTATAAATATTGTTCTGAGTTTCATTAATGATACGTGCTTTAACATTATCACTCCAACAAATGTCAAATATATCGAGCAATTCCTGCTTAATATCCTTATCGTAAATTGGACAGGTCACCTCTACTCTATTATCTATGTTTCTGGTCATCCAATCGGCTGAAGAAATGTAAGCTTTTGGATTATTGTTGTTGCAAAAAACCAAAAGGCGGGTATGCTCCAAAAATTTGCCTACTATACTTATCACTTCAATATTTTCGCTCATCCCTTTAATACCAGGAACTAAACTACAAATCCCTCTTATGATCATCTGTATTTTTACACCAGCCCTACTAGCTTCGTATAATTTATCTACCATAATATAGCTTGAAATGCTATTAAGCTTGATTTTGATGTAAGCAGGTTTTCCTAATCTGGCATTTTCTATTTCCTTATCAATCAGTGAAAATAATTTTGTTTTTGTATAATGAGGTGAGGTAATAATATGCTTATAACGTATTATGTGGTAATTGGTTTCAAAAAATTCAAAAACCTTATTGATATCTTTTAGTATTTTTTGGTCGGCTGTAAAGAGCGTAAAATCTGTATATATTTCAGCAGTCGATTCGTTAAAATTCCCAGTACTAATAAAGCCATAGCGTTTGAGTTTATCTTGCTCTTCACGCTCAATTATGCACATTTTACTATGTACTTTTAATCCTTTTACTCCAAATAATAGACTTACCCCGTCACGCTCCATCTGTTCTGCATAATCAATATTAGCCTGTTCATCAAATCTCGCCTGCAATTCTATGGCAACAGTTACTTTTTTACCATTTTTGGCAGCATTGGTCAATGAACTTGCTACATGTGAAATTTGTGCCAATCGATAAATAGTGATTTTAATTGTTTTCACTTGTGGATCTAAAGCAGCCTCCCTTAAACATTTTACTATGTATGAAAACGTATGATAAGGTGTGTAAACTAAATAGTCCTTTTTCGAAATAGATTTAAATATACTTTCCTGAAGACTTAACCCTTTTACAGTCAATGGCGTTATTTTTTGATATAAAAGATCAGTTCTTCCTAAGCTAGGGAAATCAATATAATCCCTCCTATTATGGTATCTACCTCCTGGAATTACACTATCATGTGAATCTATGCCCATTTTATCCAATAAATACTGAAGTGTTTCTTCATCAATATTTTTATCATAAACAAAACGTACAGGTTCTCCTATTTGACGATGTTTGACACTATCCGAAATCTTATTGATGAAACTTTTACTCAAATCACTATCAAAATCAAGTTCGGCATCCCTAGTGATTTTTATCATATGAGCCGAAACACTTTTATAATCAAAAATGTTAAAAATATCGCCTAAGCAGTAACGCAACAAATCATCCAACATAATAATATAGTCATTTTTACCTTCTTTAGGCAATACAACAAAACGATCAATAGTTTTGGGTATTTCCAAAAGAGCATATTGTTTTATATCACCGGATAAAATCATTTTTACGGCAAGATAAGCGGCATTGTCTTTTAATGTTGGAATTTGAACGTGTTCGTTGAGTATAATGGTAACAAGAGCGGGGCTAACATATTGTATAAAATAATTCTTAATATATTCCTGTTGCAGGTGGCTAATTTCATCTTCATTTATAATATGAATATTTTCGACTTTAAGCTGATCCTGAATAACATTTAAAACTTCTAAACTCTCGCTTTGCTGTTTAATTACAACTTGTGTAATGCTTTCGAGAAGCTCACTGGCAATTACACCTAGTTCGCTTTTTCCAGTCTTACCTGCCTCAACGATGCGTTTTATAGTGGCATATCGCACTTTAAAAAATTCGTCTAAATTATTCGAAAAAATACCTAAAAATCGTATTCTTTCAATTAATGGAATATTTTGATCGTTGGCCTCCTGTAAAACTCTAGCATTAAATTGCAACCAACTTAATTCTCTATTGACATAAATATTCTTGTCCTTCACCATTAATTAACCTATTTATTGTCCTACAAATATATTCTATTTTATACTTAAAAATAAAGATGTGATATGAATAAAAAATTAAATTACTGTAAGATTAGAGTGACATAATTTGCATTTTATCGATTTTATCATGCGTTTCATGGAATTTATTATATATTAGCTTATGGTTTAAGTTCCAAGTAGCATTACT
>JBBKXS010000091.1:0-3458 GCA_037969605.1 Flavobacteriaceae bacterium | reverse complement strand
CTTTAACATCGCTGGAAAAATGATACAGTGAAATACAATATTGTCTTTCCCAATAAAATGGACCAGTTTGGTGTTTTTGTCTTTCCAGTAAGGTTCCCATTCTTTTCCAACGCGTTTTGCCCATTCTTTAGTAGAAGATAAATATCCAATAGGGGCATCAAACCATACATACAATACTTTACCTTCGGCTTCTGGAAGCGGAACGGGAATGCCCCAATCTAAATCACGGGTAACGGCACGAGGACGTAAACCATCATCGATCCAGGATTTTACTTGACCGTAAACATTAGACTTCCAATCTTTTTTATGACCTTTTAAGATCCAATCTTTTAAAAATGCCTCATGTTTATCTAAAGGGAGAAACCAATGTTTGGTTTGCTTGAGCGTGGGAGTGTTTCCAGTGATTGCCGATTTTGGATTAATCAAATCGGTGGCATTATGACTTGTTCCACAGCGTTCGCATTGGTCGCCATAAGCTTCTTCATAACCACATTTAGGGCAAGTTCCAATTACAAACCTATCAGCCAAAAACTGGCTGGCGTCTTCATCGTAGAGTTGTTCTGTCACTTCTTCAATAAATTCACCTTTGTTGTACAGCGTTGTAAAAAACTCCGAAGCCGTGTCGTGATGGATTTTTGCCGATGTCCGTGAGTAATTATCAAATGTAATCCCAAAATCTTCAAACGATGTTTTGATGATAGCGTGATATTTATCTACAATATCCTGTGGTGATACCCCTTCTTTTTTAGCTTTTATGGTAATAGGAACACCATGTTCGTCACTGCCACAAATAAAAGCAACATCATGCCCAGTCAATCGCAAATAACGCGCATAAATATCTGCAGGGACATACACTCCTGCCAAATGCCCAATATGAATGGGCCCGTTGGTATAAGGCAAAGCCGCAGTAATAGTATATCGTTTAGACATGGTTTTTTCTTTTGAAGAGCAAAAGTACACATTTTGAGAGCGATTTAGAAAAAAAATGTACATTTACAATATGTCAAAAATCTCACTAATCATCGCATTATGTTGTGTTGTTTCCCTTTCTGGAAAAACGAATCTTTCAGCACAGGATAAGGCTTCAAAAACAAATAAAAAATTGATACAACCAACGTATTTAAAGTCAGGCGATACGGTTGCCATAGTCGCACCGTCTGGAGTTTTAAAAGCAAGAACTGGCGAAGTCCAGCAAGCGGTTGCTCTGCTTGAAAGCTGGGGTCTGCATGCCGTTATTGGAAAGCATGTATTTAGTCAAGCCAATCACTTTGCAGGAACCGATGACGAACGCTGTGAAGACTTTCAAAAAGCTTTGGACGACCCAGCGATAAGTGCAATTTGGTGCGCAAGAGGCGGTTATGGCACCGTTAGAATTTTGGACAAATTAAACTTTACAAAATTTAAGGCACGTCCAAAATGGGTAATTGGCTATAGTGATATCACGGCATTGCACAATCAAGTGCATAATGAAGGCATTGAATCCCTTCATGGGATGATGTGTGTGAGTCTATCTGAAGACAACAAAGGTTTGGAGGAGACCATTGGAACCTTTAAAGATGGTATTTTTGGAAAGTCACTTTCGTATACATTAAAAGGTTCAGAGTTTAATAGAACAGGAAGCGTTACGGCTCCTTTGGTTGGTGGAAATCTTACGGTATTACATACCATGTTGGGTTCAGCAACCAGTATTGATACTTCAGGTAAGATCTTGTTTTTTGAGGAAGTTGGCGAATATGCCTACCATATAGACCGTATGTTACAAAGTTTAAAACGTGCCGGTTATTTTGATCACTGCAAAGGTGTTATTGTTGGAGATATTACTAAAGTAAGAAAGAACACAACCCCTTGGGGCACATCAGTTGAACAACTTATAATTGATGCCCTATCAGAATACAATTTCCCGATAGCTTTTAATATGCCTGCAGGTCATGAAAAAGATAACCGCGCCATGATTTTAGGGAGAACTGTTGAGTTGAAAGTAAGTAAGGATAAATCAACTTTAGTTTTTGAAAAGTAATTTAACTGCTTACTGCCACTGTAAACTGAAGACTAAAAATGGCCAATCACAATCAACTTGGTAAAAAAGGCGAGCAATTAGCTGTCGATTTTTTATTGGACAAAGGTTATGAGATTGTGGAGCGCAATTACCGATTTGATAAAGCAGAAGTCGACATCATTGCCAAAAAAGAAAAGACCCTTGCCATTATTGAAGTGAAAACCCGATCAACTTCTGACTTTGGGGACCCTCAAGATTTTTTAAAACCGAAACAAATCCAGCGCATTGTAAAAGCTGTTGATGAATATGTAATGGTCAATACATTAGATGTTGAAGTTCGATTTGATATTATTGCGATAGTGAAAGAAAAAAAGGGATTTTCAATAGAACATTTAGAAAACGCCTTTTATCATTTTTAATTCCCACGAAAGTGGGAATCTTTTTAAAAGAATATGAATTCTACTTATAAAAATTCATCTCATCTAGATATTCCCATACACCTTCCGGTAACATAGGTCTTACATTTTTACCTTCTTTTCTAGACTTTCGTATAAAGGTTGAGGACAGTTCAATTAATGGGGCATCAATTTTATGAATATGATTATGGTTGTCAAACTGTGTTTCTATTGGTTTTTCAGAACGTCTGGGATACACGTAGATATGATGGTCTTTTAAAATAAGTTCATAATTTTTCCACTTGTGAAAACTTTTTAGGTTGTCTTCACCCATAATAAGTGCAAATTCATCATCGGGATATTTTTCGTGTAAATGAATAAGGGTATTGATAGTATAATTGGGCTGTGTCAAATTAAATTCAATATCACATGGCCTTAGTTTTAGGTAGTCCTTTGTGGCGCGATAGACCATTTCAAAACGTTGACGGTTATCGAGAATGGAAGCCTTGGTTTTAAACGGACTTTGGGGCGTTACAACAAACCAAACCTGATCCAGGTCGCTATATTCGACGATATAATTGGCAATGATTAAATGCCCAACATGTATGGGATTAAAGGTGCCAAAAAATAAGCCGATTTTCATTATTTTAAAAAATTGGAGACTAATGTGTAAGATTCTGCCAGAGCTTTGTCCAAATTTTCGTTTACAACAATGGCATCAAATAATGGCGCGGTAGCCAATTCGGCTGAGGCCTTGGCAACACGCATATTAATTTTGTCTGCACTTTCGGTTTCTCGCTTTTTTAATCGAATCTTTAATTCGTCAATGCTTGGAGGTTTTACAAAAACCGCCAATGTCTGTTCGGGGTATTTCCGTTTGATACGCAGGCCGCCCGACACATCAATATCGAAAATTACATGTTTCCCCAAGGCCCAAATACGTTCAATTTCAGATTTTAAAGTGCCATAAAAATTATCTCTATAAACCTCTTCCCACTCTAAAAACTCATCGTTTTTTATTTTCTTTTTAAAGGCTTCAAACGTCAGAAAATAATAATCTTTCCCAT
>JBBKXS010000090.1:0-4361 GCA_037969605.1 Flavobacteriaceae bacterium | reverse complement strand
CAATACATCTCGCGTTTTAAGTAATAAAAAGATAAAAAGCACATTTAAGTTTTAAATTCCTAAATTTGATAAGGCTAGATTACCATATGAAACTCTTAATCCAATTTCTTTTTATTATATCTCTTTCAATTGTTTCCCATATCAGCTATTCCCAAAATAACTTAAATGAGCCCGTACCTTTATTTCAGGTTCAGGAACCGCTACCAATCAAATTAAAATTTTCTATTAAAGATGTAAAGAAGAATACCAATGACAGTACTTATATGGAGTCAATGCTTTATTATAAAAACAAATCCATGGCTTGGGATTCATTAAAAATTGAACTAAGAGCAAGAGGGAATAATAGGCGTGAAAACTGCTATTATGTTCCTTTAAGGCTGAAATTAAATAAATCTGTTACCAAAGAAACACCTTTTGAAGGCAATAAAAAGTTAAAACTTGTGCTGCCCTGCCTAATTGAAGCCAATAACGACGACTATGTTATTAAAGAGTACATGGCTTATAAACTGTATGAAATCGTGACACCATTACATTTTAAAACCCGATTAGTAACCATAGAATTTATTGAGGAAAAAGGTAAGCGTACACTAAGTAATGATCTTAAAGGCTTTTTAATAGAAGATATAGATAATGTTGCTAAACGGTTTAATGGAAATGAGATCAAAAGACGAATCCTGCCTTTACAACAAGATGATTTGGCGTCCATAAGAAATGCTTTTTTTCAATATATGATTGCCAACACCGATTATTCAACAACCTACAATCACAATGGAAAGTTATTGTTCGTCGACAAAAAAATAGTCCCACTTCCATATGACTTTGATATGTCTGGGTTAGTTAATGCCACTTATGCTGTAGTTTCCAACGTTCAAAATATGAATTTAAATATTGAAAACGTTACGGAACGTGCATATAAGGGCTATAAAAGGGATGAAATGCTCTTTGAGCAGGTTAGAAAAGAATTTATAAGTAACAAATCCAAAATGTTTGAAGTCATTGATGGTTTGGAAGCCTCTTTTCTGGATAAGAATCAATTCATTAGAGCAAAACGCTTTGTTGGAGAATTTTTTGAGATTATCGAAGACAATACCCGATTTAAAAAGAACATTCTTGACAAAGCAAGGGTTGACTAAATTATTTATGCCTTTAAATTTTACACCTTCTGAACTCAAAGACTTTTTAGACAGCAAAGTTGCGCAATACAATAACCCAAAGTTTATTGAAAGTGACCCTATTCAAATTCCGCATCAATTCTCATTGAAAGAAGACATTGAAATTGCCGGGTTTTTAACCGCAACCATAGCTTGGGGCAACCGTAAAAGCATTATTACCAATGCCAAGCGAATGATGCAGTTAATGGATAATGCTCCCTATGATTTTGTCATCAATCATCAAGATTCCGATCTGGAAATGCTTTTGCCATTTGTACACAGAACTTTTAATGGTGAAGATTTTATTCAGTTTATTGCAAGTTTGAAACATATTTACTATATGCATAATGGCTTGGAAAGTGTATTTGCAAAATATGCTGAAAAAGATTCACTACAAAATAGCATTCATTATTTTAAGACCCTTTTTTTTGAAATTGAACATTTACCCAGAACCAAAAAACATGTCAGTGATCCATTAAACAATTCAGCTGCCAAACGCATCAATATGTTTTTGCGATGGATGGTTAGACAAGACCAGGCTGGAGTTGATTTTGGTATTTGGAAAAGCCTCTCTCCTAGCCAATTATCCTGTCCACTGGATGTACATTCTGGAAATGTCGCCAGAAAACTGGGACTATTAAAACGGAATCAAAACCATGCCAAAGCTTTATTGGAACTAGATACATCTTTAAGAATGCTTGATAAAAAAGATCCCGTTAAATACGATTTTGCCTTGTTTGGATTAGGCATTTTTGAAGATTTCTGAAATTTTTTATACCCTTTTCCCCATATAGGTGCTTTGAATAATCAAATCTAAATGAGTTCCTTTCATATAATTTAGTACTTTAACACAACTGTAATTCTAAATTGGAAAAACTAACTGTAATTATTATAACGTTTAATGAAGAAGACTTCATTGAAGACGCTATTGAAACTGCTAGTTTTGCCGACGAAATTATAGTTATGGATTCATATAGCACCGACAAAACCTCGGAGCTGGTTAAGAATAAGAATGTTGTTTTTATTCAAAATGAATTTGAGAATTTTTCTAAGCAACGCTATATTGCGAGCAAGCATTCAACAAATAATATGATTTTATTTATTGATGCTGATGAACGTATCCCTAAATTATTAAGAGAAGAAATCCAGTTTGTTTTAAATTTGGACGAACTAAATTCGGCCTACGAGGTATTGTTTTCTCATATTTTCATGGGTAAGAAAATGAAATATGGCCACTATCAAAGCAATTGGAAAATACGACTTTTCAATAAAACTAAATGTTGGTATAACGAAGCGAAATTGGTACACGAAAAGATTATTGTCATAGATGGGACTATTGGTAAGCTAAAAAATCCTATAATACATTATACCTATCGCTCTTGGAATCATGCTGTCAATAAGAGAAATCACTATGCCGAAATACAGGCTCAGCAACTATACGAAAAAGGAATAAAGCCCAATGCCTTTCATTTTATTGTAAAACCTTTTTACCGTTTTATGAAACAATACATATTTAAAGCTGGATTTCTGGATGGGTTTCCTGGTTTTGCTAGTGCATCTATTAACTCCTATTATGTTATGACTCGGTATATCAAACTTTGGTTACTCCATAATAATATGAATTAAATTATTGGGATTTTTTTTATGAATTTCAGCTTCTGTAATCCAATAAATACATTATAATGTTTCAGCACTTTAATTGACTCAATAAATCAGTTTACGTTTTTTAGATTAGGCATTTTTGAGGGGTTTTAACACAATATTAAAAAGGCTTTGACTATATTTAAAACCTTAAACCAACTTAATTAATCCAATGAAAAAAATTATCTTGTTGCTATTCTGTTTTGCATTTCTATCGTTAAATGCACAAAACAGAAAACTACCTATTGATACTACTGTTGTTACCAAACATAATACCACGATAAAAGGGGTCAATTTCTCTTACACAGCAACAGCTGGGACCCAACCTGTTTGGGATGAAAATGGCGAACCCATGGCCAGTTTGTTTTATACTTATTATACTCGAGATGATGTTAAAGATAGAGCCAACAGGCCGCTTATTATTTCGTTTAATGGAGGACCCGGTTCTGCTTCCGTTTGGATGCATGTTGCCTATACTGGGCCACGCATTTTAAATATTGATGGTGAAGGCTATCCAATTCAGCCCTATGGTTTTAGAAGTAATCCATATTCCATTATTGATGTTGCAGATATTGTGTTTGTAAATCCAGTAAATACAGGTTACTCTAGGATGATTCCCAACAAAGAAGGCAAAATGCCCGAAAAAAGTACTTTTTTTGGAATCAATGCCGATATTAAATATTTAGCAGAGTGGATTAACACATTTGTGTCTCGCAAAAATAGATGGGAATCACCAAAATACATCATTGGGGAAAGTTATGGAGGTACTCGTGTCATGGGATTAGCGAATGAGTTACAAAGCGCCCAATGGATGTATTTAAATGGCGTTATTTTGGTGTCACCAGCCGACTATAATGCCTATAATTCTGGGCAACCGGAATATTCAGCTCTTGATTTACCCTACAAGGCTGCTGCTGCTTGGTACCATAAAATGTTACCTCCAGCTTTGCAGAATAAAGATTTAACAGACATGTTACCAGAAGTTGAAAACTTTGCCATCAATACATTAATGCCTGCATTAGCAAAAGGGGGCTTTATTTCAGATGATGAACGCAACAGTGTTGCCGAGAAAATGTCTTATTATACTGGTTTAAGTAAAAAAGTTATTTTACAACACAACTTAGAAGTGCCAAATCAATTTTTCTGGAAAGAATTGTTACGTGATAAAACAGGACAAACTATTGGGCGATTAGATTCACGTTATTTAGGGATTGATAGAATAGAAGCCGGAGATAGTCCTGACTATAGCCCTGAGTTAACCTCTTGGCTGCACTCATTTACACCTGCCATTAACGATTATATAAAAAAAGAATTAAAATTTGATACCGATATTAAATACAATATGTTTGGTTCAGTACGTCCTTGGGACAATGAAAATAACACTGTTCGTGACGACTTAAGAAAAGCTATGGCAACAAATCCATATTTGCATGTTTTAGATCAATCTGGTTATTATGACGGTGCATGTACTTATTTTACAGCAAAATATACATTGTCTCAAATTGATCCTAGTGGAAAAATGAAAGATCGTATAAGTTTTAAAGGCTATAGAAGTGGACATATGATGTA
>JBBKXS010000089.1:0-4909 GCA_037969605.1 Flavobacteriaceae bacterium | reverse complement strand
CCATTCAGCACCAGATGCACTAAAGAAACCTAACTCCAGATTTGAGCCATCTAAATTTGCTTTGGATATAGTCCCATCAGAATCACCCCAATATATTTTTCCATTAGTATTGTCTATAGCAATTCCCCATGGGTCATTTAAATCACTTATAACTTCTTCGGCATTTGTGCCGTCTAGATTCATTCTCCAAATGCCATTTAAACCATAATCATTTGAAAAGTTGGACCAATACACTTTTTCGTTGACCTCATCATAGGCTATATATGCGCCTTTCTTACCAGTAACGCTTAAAACATCACTAACTGTTCCTGAACCATCAAGTATTAGTTTTCTAATATATTCGTCACTATAATCAATATAATATAATTGTTCTACAATTGGTTCAGCTGCAACATTGATTACCAAATCAAATGTATCGCTTCCTGCATTGGTTGTAGCAGTTAATGTCACTGTATAGGCTCCTTCATTGCTATAAGTGAATGTTGGATTTTCATCTGTTGATGTTGAATTTTCTGAATCACCAAAAGACCAAGAATAAGATGTAGCACCTAGTGAAGTATTTGTAAACTGTATAGACGTACCCGATATTAAATTTTCTTCATCTTCAACACTAAATGAAGCTAATGGCGATACTGTAATTTCCATATTTGAAATTGTAGAGCCTCCTGCACCTGTTGACACTAAACTTACTAAAAACACGTCGCTTGATTGATAGCTTTTGCGCGGAGACACTTCGCGGGAAGTTGTCCCATCTCCAAAACTCCATAAATAGGCAGTTGCATTTTGTGAGTTATTTGTGAATTGGATAACCTCATTGACCTTAACATTAGTTGCACTTGCAGAAAATTGTGCTTCAGATTGTGGTGGTAATACATCATCTTTTTGACAGGATACAAATGCAAATGACAAAATGGTTAAAATTATGTACTTGTGAAATTTGGTTTTCATGTGATCTATTTTAAGTTGTATAATTTATTTTAATATCCAGGGTTTTGTGTCATTCCTGGGTTTATATTAGTCAATAATTCATCTAGTGGAATTGGAAACAGGGTTTGATTTATGCTATTTACATTAGGCAACACATCAACGGCTCTTCCTGTTCTAACTAAATCAAACCATCTGTGGCCTTCAAAAGCAAATTCCAGACGCCTTTCATTTTCAATAGCAGTTAGTAATTGAGGATAAGTACTTGCATTAGTATTTCCCAAATTGGCTCTTTGCCTAATCTTATTGATATCACTTTTAATTGTATTAATATCGCCATTGAGGCGTGCACTTGCTTCAGCTCTGATCAAATACATATCAGCCAATCTAATCACAATGAAATCATCGGCACCAAGACTTAAATCATCATATTTTATGGCATAAGTTTCAGCACCTTCAAAGGCAATACTTGCCTCATATCGTGTGTCATTCGGTTCGTAGGCACTCAAAATACTTTCTGAAGGCGCTACTTCGTACCTTCCGTTTAAAGAGTGAGGGAAATTGTATTCGGCTATTCTATTTCTTTCTGTTTGAGAAAAATATATTTCAAAGATGGATTCTTGCGATGCATTATTTGCAAAAATATCGGCATAATTGTCCAACAATGCATAATTTCCATTGTCAATCACGTCGGTAGCCATTGAAGCAGCTTGAGTATAATCCCCTTTATATAGAAAAACTCTTGCCAACAATGCTTTAGCAGCATTTTTTGAGGCCCGCGTTTTATCACCTGAATTAGTGATGTAAGTCGAAGCGAAAGTTAAATCTTCAATGATTTTATCATACACCACAGACACCGGATCGCGCGGCACATCTAAATTGCCAACGCCAACTGTTGGGGTAATTTTTAAGGGTATTGCCCCAAAATAATTTAACAGGCTAAAATGATTAAGTGCTCGGATAAAATACAATTCGCCTAAAGCATTGTTTTTTTCTTCATCTGTCATATTGGATATTGTTGGCACTTTTTCAATGACATTATTTGCAATATTGATACCATCATAACAAATGCTCCAAATAGCGGCAACAGAGCCATTTTCTGGCAGGATATTGTTATTGTCTACCTCGGCATAACTTGTTGCCGTAGCATCTACTGGATGCGATAGATTATCTGACGCTAAATCTGAAAAAATGCTATAGGTTCTACCGAAATAACTTAAACTTTGAAAATCGGAATAAGCTCCTAAAATACCTTTATTGATATCTTCTTTAGTTTGAAAAGCAAGTTCAGCTGGAATTGCATCTTGTGGTTCAACATCCAAAGTATCGCATGATATCGCTGTAATGAGTATAAGGATTATATAAACTATCTTTTTCATAATTAAAGTTTTAAATTAACGCCTAAAGTGAATGTTTGGGCTTGCGGATATGTAAAGAAGTCGGTTCCTATAACGGTATTGGAATCGCCAAGGTAATTGACTTCTGGATCAAGACCTGAATAATTGGTAATGGTTAACAAATTCTGCACGCTAAAGTAAAACCGTATGCTTTCGAACATTTTTTGGTTTACTGTATTTTTATTTAGAGTATATCCTAGGGTTAAGTTTTTAACACGCAGATAAGAGCCATCTTCAATAAATCTTGAGGAAACCCTTTTGTTTTGAGCCGCAGCTACCGGGTCTAAAGTTGCTCTCGGAATATCCGTAATATCTCCAGGTTGTTGCCATCTTCTCGTAACATCTTCTAATTGGTTATCTCCTCCTTGTAAAGATTCTAAAAATAACCGCGATCCATTAAACACATCATTTCCAAAGGATCCTTGAAGAAAAATGCTTAAATCAAATCCTTTATATGTGAAATTATTAGTTAGACCACCAATAAAATCGGGATTTGGATTTCCAACAATAGTTCGATCTTCAGATGTAATAACGCCATCAAAATTAGTGTCGGCAAATACTATGTCGCCTGTTGATGGATCGACACCAAGAGATTCATAGCTATAAAATATACCAATAGGCTGTCCAACCATAATTCTATTTCCACCGCGACCAATATCATCAATAGGTTGATCATTATATAGTTCGAGAACTTTATTTCGGTTACCCGAAATATTAAATTGTGTATTCCAAGTAAAATCACCTACAAAATTTTGAGAAGCAATAGAAATCTCTATCCCCTTATTTTCAACTTTGCCAATATTTTCTGTAATTGAAGAAAAGCCTGAACTTGTTGGAATTGGTCTGCTTAATAACAAATCGTTAGTTTGTTTATCGTAATAATCTGCTGTAATGGTTAACCGGTCTTTAAAAAATCCTAAATTAAGCCCTAAATTAAGTTGAGCAGTACTTTCCCATTTAAGATCAGGATTCGGGATATTGCTTGGATAAATAGCCGGTTGTCCACCATAAGCAGTGGTTCCATATAATTCTGAAAACAAAAATGGTTGAATGTCATCATTTCCTGTAAGACCATAACTTGCTCTTAACTTAAGATCAGAAATAACCTCTATGTTTTTCATGAAATCTTCTTGAGAAATTCTCCAAGCCAAAGAAGCCGCTGGGAAAAATCCAGTACTGTTATTTGTGCCAAATTTTGTAGACGTGTCAAATCGACCCGAGATATCAAATAAATATTTGTCTTTGTAATTATAATTTGCCCTTCCAAAAAAAGATCTTAATCCTGAATCCGTAGCGTCTGCTGAAGCAGAAACAATAGTGGCAGCTGCACTAATATATTCTAAATTATCATCTGCAAAATCTTGACCTCTAATGAAAGACGACCTATACTCATAACTTTCAAAACTGTACCCCGTAAGAAATTCTAATTTGTGGTCTCCAAGTTGAGTTTTATATTTTAAAAGGTTATTTGCAACTATATTGGTAACGTTTGTGTAAGTTTCAAATCCTAATCCATTGTATTTGGCACCTTGGACCGTTTTTGTCGACTCAAAGGCATGCTCTCTAAAATTGAGAAAATCTACACCCCATTTAGTTGAAAATGTTAACCCTGGAATAATTTTATAATCTAAATACACATTTGAATTAGTTCTATAAGAAAAATTTTCGTTAATCGCTTCGTTGGCAATAGATACCCCATTAGAATAAGGGCCATCTTGGTTATATGTGCCGTCTGGATTATAAACAGGATAAATAGCTGGTGTTGAGATTCCATTAGGTAACGGCCCATGCAACGTTTGGTCGCTCTCTACACGGTTGGTTTTTGAATAAGTTAATCCGATACTGGTACCGATAGTAAATTTATCAGAAAGTTCATGGTCTAAATTGACTCTTCCGTTCATACGTTTATAATCTGTGCCAATCAAAATGCCTGTTTGTTTAAAAAGTGTTCCTCCAATAAAGAATTTGGTTTTTTCGGAACCACCTGTAATTGATACATCGTAACTATTTATTGGAGCTGATCTAAATATAACATCTTGCCAATCGGTATCAATTTCGATATTGTTCATTTCTTCGTCGGTGAATACAGTCGAATTTGTGAGGTCATTTCTGTATTCCATCCATTGTCTTGCATCAAGCATATTCAATTCTTTCCAAGCATTCTGAAAACCAGTATAAGTATTGACATTGACAACAGCCTTTTGTACTTTTCCACGTTTAGTGGTAATTAATACGATTCCGTTAGATGCTCTTGCTCCATAAATTGCTGTAGAGGAAGCATCTTTAAGAACACTTATGGATTCAATATCATTAGGGTTAAGATCAGTTAGAGCACTTGCGCCTTGACCGGCGTAGCCTACCATACCAAAATCTCCCGTTGTTACAGGAATTCCATCAATAATATACAGTGGCTGATTAGAACCACTAATAGACGTTAATCCACGAATTCTAACAGACATTTCACCTCCTGGGGTTCCTGAATTCTGTAGTACTTGCACACCTGTTACTTGACCCTGCATCAACCCATCAATACCAGGGACGGGTAAGCCCTCGATTTGTTTCGAATTAATTGCTGATATAGCACCTGT
>JBBKXS010000088.1:0-6118 GCA_037969605.1 Flavobacteriaceae bacterium | reverse complement strand
CCAACGGGTTATGTTGCCAATGCTACAGATTGCAATGACAATGACAACACGGTTTATCCAGGCGCACCTGAACTCTGTGATGGTAAAGACAATGATTGTGATAGTTCGATTGATGAAGGTTTATCCACTGATGCCGATGGCGACGGTCACTATACTATAGGATCCTGTTCAACACCTGCCGATGATTGTAACGATAATGACAACACCGTTTATCCAGGAGCACTGGAAGTTGTCGGAAACGGAGTTGATGAAAATTGTGATGGCCTGTTTCAATGGTATCAAGACAGCGATGGCGATGGCTATGGCTCTGCCACAGTTGTGCAATCAGCTAATGCCAGCCCAGGATCAGGGGAATCCAACAATTCAACAGATTGTGATGATACAAGGCTTGCAGTTAATCCAGGCGCAACTGAAATAGAAGGGAATGGATTAGATGATGATTGTAATCCCTCTACACCTGATGTGCCTTTAGATATTAATGAGTTTAAGTGGGACAATATTAAGATACGACCAAATCCTTTTAATCAATCAATTATAATTCAATTACCTTTTAGTTTTGAAAATGAAAGTTTTGACATTTATCTTTTTGATATGAACGGAAGAGTAATTATCAAGCGAACATCCTTAAGTGTTAATGGACTCATGGCTATAGAAAATTTAGATCATTTTGACCAAGGTGTTTATTTCCTTAAGATAATTCATATTAAAGAGGGTAAAAGTATTATGAGACAATTAATCAAATTTTAAATCATTTAAACGATAACTTTATAAATAATGGTAATTTCAAAAGCCACCAAATTGGTGGCTTTTGTGTTTTCTTTAATTACCTTTGTATGATATGAAGGCGTTACATTTTTCATTTATTATTCCTGTCTATAATAGACCCGAGGAAATTAAAGAACTATTGGAGAGTTTCTCAAATCTTGAAGGCAATTTAGTTTATGAAATTGTGATTATTGAAGATGGTTCAACTAATTCTTCTAAAGCAATAGTAGATGAGTTTTCGAAAGATTTGGATATATCTTATTATTTTAAAAAAAATTCTGGTCCAGGAGATTCTAGAAATTTTGGTATGCGTCGAGCCAAAGGTGATTATTTTATAATTTTGGATTCTGATTGTTTACTTCCTAAAAACTATTTAAATACGGTAAATGATAGATTGTCCAAAGATTTTGTGGATTGTTTCGGTGGTCCTGATGCGGCACATGAATCTTTTACCAACCTTCAAAAAGCCATTAACTTTGCCATGACTTCATTTATATCCACTGGAGGGATAAGAGGAGGAAATCAAAGTCTTGGCAAGTTTCAACCGCGAAGTTTTAATATGGGGCTTTCAAAAGCTGCTTTTGAAGCATCAAGTGGTTTTGGAACAATTCATCCAGGAGAAGATCCAGATTTATCTATTAGACTTCATAAATTAGGATACCAAACACATCTTATGATGGAGGCTTATGTATTTCATAAACGTAGAGTTTCATGGTCAAATTTTTTTAAGCAGGTTTATAAATTTGGAATGGTTAGGCCCATTTTAAATTCTTGGCATCCTGAAACCAGTCGTTTAACCTATTGGTTTCCTTCGATTTTTAGTCTAGGGTTTATCTTGGCTATAATGTTTTTTATTTTGGGTTATTATGGATTATTGATGGTCTATGGCCTGTATTTTTTCGTGGCATTTTTTATGGCTATTATTGAAACCAAAAACTTATTAGTGGCAGTACAATCAATGGTAGCCATTTTAATTCAATTTTTTGGATATGGATATGGCTTTTTAAGTTCAACCATGGCTATTAAAGTTTTAGGTAAAAACCCTGAGCATCAGTTTCCTAACTTATTTTTCAAGCATGTTAACTAGGCTAAAGTCCAAGATTTTAAAATCTATTAAGAATAAAAAACTTAATGTTTTTCTATTATTCTTGGTATTGACATTCGGTTTTTTGGCACTTAGTAAACTTTCTAAAAAATATACTGAAAATATTGCTCTTGATATTACTTATGTAAATCTCCCAGAACAAAGGGTCATTACATTAGATAGTTCGCCTAAATGTAAGGTCGTTGTTTCTGATTATGGATTTAATTTGTTGGCCTATTATTTTAAAAAACATTCCATTCAGATTGATTTTACAAAGGATGTATTTGTAAAGGACAGTCAATATATATGGGTTGCCAATAAAAATAGGCCTAAAATAAATGCCCAATTGGGTAATACGACTGAAGTGATTTCATTAGAGTCCGACACTATTATTTTCCCGTTTGAAACACTCTTTGTTAAAAAAGTACCAGTCATTTTAAACTCAAAAATAAGTTTTAAATCGGGATATGACATATTGAATCATTTTAATTTAAAACCAGATTCGATTAATGTTATTGGTACGGAGTCTGAAGTTTCACAAGTTGCTAATGTGGAAACAAAGATTTTGAATTTAAAAGATGTTTCGGATACTATTAATACTGTGCTTTTTCTAAAGAAATTTGATAAGAGTAACATAAAATTCTCGAAGAATAGTGTTAATGTTTCTGCGAAGGTCGAAAAATTTACGGAGGGGACACTTGAAGTTCCTATCACAATCGTCAATAAACCGCTGGAAGTATCCATTAATTATTTTCCAAAAGCTATCGCAGTGTCTTATTATGTAAGCTTAAATAATTATAAAAACATTAAACCTTTAGATTTTAAAGTGGAATGCAATTTTTCTGAAATTGAAAATACAAATAAGACATTTTTTACACCCAAATTGGTCAAAATTCCTGAATCGGTCAAAAATGTAAGAATGAAACAAAACAAGGTTGAATTTATTTTAATGCAATGAAAATCGTAGGTCTTACAGGAGGAATTGGGAGTGGCAAAACCACAGTCTCTAACATGCTTAAAGACTTGGGTGTTCCAGTTTATATTGCCGACCTTGAAGCCAAAAAACTGATGAATACTTCAAAAGTGATCAAACGTAAGTTGATAGATTTATTTGGGTCAAGGGCTTATGATAATAATGAGCTTAACAAAGCCTTTATCGCTTCCAAAATATTTAATGACAACACCTATTTAGAAAAGATGAACAACATAGTTCATCCTAAAGTTGCCGTTCATTTTAAACAATGGTTACTAAAGCAAACCTCCAAATATATTGTAAAAGAAGCGGCCATTATTTTTGAGCACAATATGCAATCACAATATGATTATATTATTACAGTTATAGCTAATGAAGAGGAACGTATTAGTCGTATTTTAAAAAGGGAAAACACTACCAAGGACAAAATATTGTCGATCATGAGACATCAGTTAAGCGATGATGAAAAAGTTAAAATGTCAGACTTTGTTATTGTTAACGACAAACTTGAACATACAAAAGAGCAAGTGTTAAGGATACACAATTCTATTCTAGAAAGCCTTTAGCAATCTTAATTTTAACATTTTTGTTAATGTAAGGTTAAAGGGGATAACTGCTAAATGTTAAAATGTTAAATTTGAACGATGGGCAAAAAGCTTTTCATTTTATTGGTGATTTTGATGAGTTTATCACTTATTGGAATCATTTTCGTTCAAACTTATTTTATTGACAATACGTTTAAAAATGAAGAGAAACAATTTACTCTTAATGTTAAACGCTCATTAAGTTTTGTTTCAAAAGCCATTGAGGACAGAGAATTTGCTGTATTTGATAAAAGGCTTCAAGAATATATTGAAAAGGGAGGAAAACCGGATACCACGGCTTTAAGTGAAATCATCCTCAAATATCAGGATGATGTAAATAATGAAACGGTAGTTTTTAGAAACGGAATTTTAGAGGAAAGCTATAAAATACCGTCGATGTTCTTTGACATAGGTTTAGATAGTATTAGCTTAAACAGAATAACCAATAGGCAGGAAACCAAAGTTTACAGCAATAATGGTACAGATAACGAATTCAGGATTAGTCCAGAAAAATCGTTTCAGAATATACAAAGATTGACTCCTATGGAGCAAGCCCATTTAATGGCCGTCACTAGGGAACGGTTTAAAAATTATCCCATTTATAAGCGTATTTCTCCTGATGTGGTTAGAGAATTTTTGGATATGCAATTAAAAAGTGATGGCATTGATATTGATTTTGAATTTGCCATTTATGATAAAGATTTGGCAACCAAAGTACAATCTGATGATTTTGAACTAACAAAATCGTCAACGTATGGGATTTCCGTTTTTTTGGATAATAACAATGAAAGCAATTACAGGTTGTATGTCAACTTTCCGGATCGAAACAAATTTTTGTTTTCTTCTATTTTAAAGATGTTGATTCTCTCCATAATTTTTACTTTAGTCATTATTATTGCTTACTCAAGTGCCATTTTTCAATTAATTAAGCAGCGCAAAATATCACAGATCAAAACAGATTTTATCAATAATATGACCCATGAATTTAAAACACCCATTGCAACGATTAATTTGGCTTTAGATTCTATAAAAAATCCAAAAATCATTGGGGATCAAGAAAAAGTGATGCGGTATTTGAATATGATAAAGGACGAAAACAAACGTATGCACGCTCAGGTAGAAAATGTATTGCGAATATCTAAACTTGAAAAAAATGAATTGAACATTAGTAAGGACAGAGTCAAGATACACGACCTTATTGAGGATGCTATTACCCATGTAGAACTAATGGTTGAAGATAGACAGGGTTACGTGAAGACCCATTTGGATGCAGTCCAAACTTCGATATTAGCTAATGAAAGTCATTTTACCAATGTTATAGTAAACATTTTGGATAACGCCATTAAATATAGCGATGACTCGCCACAAATTGATGTTTATACAGAAAATGTTGGTAATAGTATATTAATAAAAATTGCCGATCAAGGCAACGGTATGTCTAAACAAGTTCAAAAACGAGTTTTTGAAAAATTTTATAGAGAACATACTGGAAATGTTCATAACGTAAAAGGTCACGGATTGGGACTTGCTTATGTAAAACGAATAGTTGAAGACCATCAGGGTCAAATATCAGTAGAAAGTGAAAAAGGAAAAGGCAGTATATTTACAATAAAATTGCCATTAATATCATAAATTATGGAAGCACAAAACAAAAAAATACTTTTAGTAGAGGACGATCCAAATTTTGGAACCGTACTAAAAGATTATTTAATGATGAACGATTACGATGTTGTTCATGCAAAAAACGGAATGGAAGGATTTGAAAAATTTAAAAAGGACGATTTCGATTTATGCATTTTAGACGTCATGATGCCCTATAAAGATGGCTTTACATTAGCCAAAGAAATTAAGGAAAAAAATGCGGATGTTCCAATCATATTCTTAACCGCAAAAGCCATGAAGGAAGATGTATTGAAAGGATACAAAGTAGGAGCAGACGATTATTTGAACAAACCATTTGACAGTGAAGTGCTGTTAATGAAAATAAAGGCCATCATACAACGCAAAGCTACCGATACGGTCACTGATAGTAAACAATTTGAGTTTAAAATTGGTAGATTCGATTTGAATTCTAAATTGCGTTTCTTGAAGTTTAATGGAATTGACCCCATTAAATTATCTCCAAAGGAAAATGAGTTGTTGCGTATGTTGGCACTTCATGAAAATGATTTGATGCCGCGTGAACTGGCATTGACCAAAATTTGGAGAGACGATAATTATTTTACATCTCGAAGTATGGATGTTTACATTGCCAAACTGCGCAAGTATTTAAAACTTGATCCCAATGTTGAGATTCTTAATATTCACGGGGAAGGATTTAGATTGGTGATCAATCAAAACTAACATCCTGTTATTTAATAAAAAAAAGCCTATCAATTATGATAGGCTTTGTCATTTTAAAGATAATCGAAATATTAGATAACTTTTACGTTTACTGCGTTCAATCCTTTTTTTCCTTCTGTTAAGTCGAATTCTACTTCATCTCCTTCACGAACTTCGTCGATTAAACCAGAAATGTGTACAAAATGCTCTTTGTTGTTTCCTTCTTCAGTGATGAATCCAAATCCTTTTGAATCGTTGAAGAATTTTACGGTACCTTTACTCATAATATTTATTAAATTAATTAAGCGACAAAGGTAATGTTTATTAATTGACTTTAGGTTTTTTTGACGTTTTTTATTTTTTTACTCAATTTTTATCTCAATTTCAATA
>JBBKXS010000087.1:0-2606 GCA_037969605.1 Flavobacteriaceae bacterium | reverse complement strand
AAAAGTATGCGCTCCCCCTTTTTGGCATCTTGAGGGAATCGATCATAGGTCATATAAACCCGATCCTTTGTGCCTTCAAACCGTTCTCCAGTAACAAAAGTAATCTCATCGCCTTCATGTACTACAACTTCCTCTTTCATAACGCCGACCCTTAATTTCGGTCCTTGTAAATCAGCCAAAATGGCGGCAGTATACCCAAACTCTTCATTGAGTTCCCTAATCATTTTTATACGTTCGGCTACTCCGTCATAATCGGCATGTGAGAAATTGATTCGGAACACATCTGCACCTTCATCTAGCATCGCTTTTAAAACTTCTTTGGTGCTAGTGGCTGGACCCAATGTGGCTACTATTTTTGTTTTTTTTCGTTTAAGCATTACTCAAAAAATTAAATTGTCTTTAGATTTTAGTTTTTTAGTATCTATACTATATGCTGTAACAATCTGTGGTATAGACTGAATTTTGCTAAGCACTATTTTTTCATTAAAGTATTGTTCTTCATAAGTGATTTTAATAAGATAGTCCACATTTTTATATTCGGGCAACAAATGGTAAGTTTTTAAAACTTTGTTTTGGGAAGCAAACAATGACCCTGAACTTTGTAAACTATCTTCCTCTTTTTTGCAAACATTGGAAATTAAATTCCAAGAAATCTCATTGTCTTTGTTAAACCATTCATATACTGAATACGATGCAGCGAAATACTTATAATCTAAATCGCGCTGCATTCTAGAAAGGTTTAACCCTAAATACTTATTAAGCAAATAAGCTAATCTATAGTCATCTAGCCCGCAATGAATTGCTAAAAGTGAAAACGAATTATCATAAAAATCGTCAACAATTAATTTATGCAAGGCCATAATGTAACTTCCATGAAATGTAAATATACTATATTATTGCTATTAAGATGAGAAGTTTTTAGGATTCTATTTTGAGTTTTTAACGAAATCGTTATAGTTTTGAATATCCTAAAACAAAAATTTAATTAATCACCAAATGACCTCGTGATTCTCGATTGTAAAGCAAAAAAGGCGCGCTTTGAGGCCTTTTCTTCTGCCTTTTTTTTAGAAGTGGCCCTAGCCTTAGCAACAACCTTATCATCTATAGATAGCTTTACTGAAAAGTGCTTTAATTCGTCAATGCCCGTGTCTTCATAAACCTGATAATCAAAAGTCTTTTTTTCTTTTTGGCACCATTCAATCAACAAACTTTTATAACTAATAACCTTGCCCTCCAATGTTTCTATATCTACATGAGGTTTAATAATTTTACTATAAACAAATTTTTCGCAGTATTTATAACCTTTATCCAAATAAATAGCCCCAACCAAGGCTTCGAATAGATTTCCGTGTATATTATTCCCGAAGTTGCTTTTGGGGATTTTACTCACCACTAAATCAATAAGATTGAGTTCTTTTCCAAGCTCGTTTAAATGCTCCCTACTGACGACCTTAGAACGCATTTTTGTTAGATAGCCTTCATCTCCTTGTGGTACTTGGCTAAATAAATATGAGGCAATTACTGCACTTAACATGGCATCTCCCACAAACTCAAGTCGTTCGTAGTTAACGGCATTCCCTTGATCGTCTCTGATATTCATCGAACGATGCGTAAATGCCTTAACATAAAGTGTTTTGTTTTTAGGGTTGTATCCTAAAATATTTTTTAATTGCAAAAAAAAATTCCCGCCATGTTTAGAACGGGAATTAAATATGTTGCGAATGTAATTCATTCAGGTATTAATCTATTTTCCTGAATAACACGCAGGCATTATGGCCTCCAAAGCCAAAAGTGTTACTCATTGCCACTCTAACATTCCGTTTTTGTGCTTTGTTTAATGTTAAATTAAGTTCGGAATCAATATTCTCGTCAACAACTGAATGATTTATTGTTGGGGGTACAATGCCATGCGCCATTGCCAAAATTGATGCAATAGATTCAATAGCTCCAGCCGCTCCCAATAAATGACCTGTCATCGATTTGGTAGAGTTAATATTAATGTTTTTTGCGTGGCTACCAAAGACTTCTTTTATAGCTTTAAGTTCAGCCACATCTCCTAATGGAGTGGAAGTTCCGTGTGTGTTAATATGGTCAACCTCTTCTGGTTTAACCCCTGCATTTTCCAAACAGTTTCTCATAACAGCAATAACACCAATGCCTTCTGGATGTGGAGCAGTCATATGATAGGCATCTGAAGATAATCCACCTCCTAATACCTCCGCATAAATTTTGGCTCCTCTGGCTTTTGCGTGTTCATAATCTTCAAGAATGATGGCTCCTGCACCTTCGCCTAAAACAAACCCATCTCTGGTGGCATCAAAAGGTCTTGAAGCAGTTTCTGGAGTTTCATTTCGCGTAGATAATGCGTGCATCGCATTAAAACCGCCCATTCCAGCCTTCGTTACAGCAGCTTCACTACCTCCCGTTACCACTATATCACAATGCCCTAAACGAATATAATTTAAGGCGTCTATAATGGCATTAGCCGAGGAAGCACAGGCAGAAACTGTGGTGTAATTTGGCCCCATAAATCCATGTTTAATGGATATATTACCTGGAGCAATATCTGCAATCATTTTAGGGATAAAGAATGGGTTGAACCTTGG
>JBBKXS010000086.1:0-2927 GCA_037969605.1 Flavobacteriaceae bacterium | reverse complement strand
ATTGCTAGAAATTTGGTGACTGGAGAGATTGAACGGCATTCGGCCCATGCCGTGGTTCTTGGAACTGGCGGTTATGGTAATGTCTTCTTTTTATCAACAAATGCGATGGGAAGCAATGTTACTGCTGCTTGGAAAGCTCATAAACGTGGTGCCTATTTTGCAAATCCTTGTTATACACAAATTCACCCAACATGCATCCCTGTTTCAGGAGATCACCAATCTAAATTGACTTTGATGTCCGAATCCTTGCGTAACGATGGGCGTATATGGGTTCCTAACAAACTGGAAGATGTTAAAGCCATTAGAGAAGGAAAACTAAAACCAGTTGATATCGCAGAAGAAGATAGAGACTATTATTTGGAACGCCGTTATCCAGCCTTTGGAAACTTAGTGCCACGCGATGTGGCGTCACGTGCGGCAAAAGAACGTTGTGATGAAGGCTATGGTGTCAATGCCACTGGCGAAGCAGTATATTTGGATTTTGCCTCGGCAATACAGCGCTACGGAAAAGAACAGGCCCACATAAAAGGGTTGGATGAGAATGATGATGCTTTGGTAAAACAGTTAGGACAAGAAGTGATTATGGATAAATACGGAAATCTCTTCCAGATGTATGAAAAAATAGTAGACCAAAATCCTTATGAAACCCCTATGATGATTTACCCTGCAGTACATTATACGATGGGCGGCGTTTGGGTTGATTACAATTTAATGACAACAGTTCCTGGATTATATTGCATTGGAGAGGCTAATTTTTCCGATCATGGTGCCAATCGTCTCGGAGCTTCTGCATTAATGCAAGGTTTGGCCGATGGCTATTTCGTTCTTCCATATACTATTGGTGATTATTTGTCAAAAGATATCAGAACAGGAAAAATCTCTACAGAATCTCCTGAATTTGAAGAAGCTGAAAAGAATGTCAAATCAACAATTGATAAACTAATTAATAATGAGGGCACTTATTCTGTTGATTTCTTCCATAAGAAATTAGGAAAAATAATGTGGAATAAATGCGGAATGGCACGTAATGCCAAAGGATTAAAGGAAGCCATAAAAGAAATAGCAGAATTGAGATTGGAGTTTTGGAACGAAGTGAAAGTTCCTGGAACCGAAAATGAATTTAATGAAGAACTGGCCAAAGCCATGCGTGTTGCAGACTATATGGAATTGGGAGAATTATTTGCTAAAGACGCATTACATAGGGAAGAATCTGCGGGAGGGCATTTCAGAGAAGAATACCAAACTCCTGATGGTGAGGCCTTACGACGTCCAGAATTTCAGTATGTAGCAGCATGGGAATACAAAGGAGAGCCTAGCGCAGCTAAATTACACAAAGAGGCTTTGGTTTATGAAAATATAGAAGTTAAGGAAAGAAGTTACAAATAGTTGATGGTTGGTAGTTGTTAGTTTATCATTTGCATTTCTAACAACCAACAACCAACAGCCAACAACAAAAAATATGAATTTAACATTGAAGATTTGGCGTCAAAAAAACGCAGACGATAAAGGAAAAATGGTAGATTATTCCATTTCGCACATTTCCCCAGATATGTCTTTCCTAGAAATGTTGGATGTTTTAAATGAACAGCTTATCAATAAGGGAAAAGACCCGGTTGCTTTTGATCATGATTGTCGTGAAGGAATTTGTGGGACCTGTTCATTGTATATCAATGGGGAAGCACATGGACCGGATAGAAATGTAACAACTTGTCAATTGCACATGCGCATGTTTAAGGATGGCGATACCATTTATATAGAACCGTTTAGAGCAAAAGCGTTTCCGGTGATTAAGGATTTGGTTGTCGATCGCAGTTCGTTTGATAGAATTCAACATGCTGGGGGGTTTATTTCGGTAAATACTTCTGGCAACACTATTGATGCCAATACCATTCCTATAAACAAACATGATGCCGATACTGCTTTTGATGCAGCAACCTGCATTGGTTGTGGTGCTTGTGTTGCGTCATGCAAAAACTCCAGTGCGATGTTGTTTGTATCTGCTAAAGTATCCCAGTTTGCCCTATTGCCTCAAGGTAAAATTGAAGCCACCGAACGTGTTTTGAATATGGTAAGACAAATGGATGAAGAAGGCTTTGGCAATTGCACCAATACGGGAGCTTGTGAAGTTGAATGTCCAAAAGGAATTTCCCTGGAAAATATTGCACGCATGAACCGTGAGTAATTAAAATCTAGTTTTCAAGGTTATCCAAATATCTTGTAGAAATAAATTCAAACCTCATAAAAAAACCCTTCCTGTTTCCAGAAAGGGTTTTTTATTTTAAAGATTCTGTTATTTAAGCCTCAAAAGGCTCAATAGAAACGAAGGATTTACCTCCTGTTTTCTTTACAAATTTTACGATGCCATCAACTCTGGCATGTAATGTATGATCTTTTGACGAGTACACATTTTCACCTGGGTGATGTGTGTTGCCTCTTTGTCTTACGATAATGTTTCCTGCAATAGCAGCTTGTCCACCAAAAATCTTAACTCCTAAGCGTTTCGATTCTGATTCTCTACCGTTTTTCGAACTTCCGACTCCTTTTTTATGTGCCATTTTATTTCGATTTTATGTTGTTTCTATTTATTTTTTGTCTTTCAACAAATTTTTTGCATGATTTACCCACTCTTCAGCTTCTATTTTTTCACGAGTGATACCATCGATTGCAGAAAGTTCGTCTCTATCAGCAGCTTTCAACTTGCTGATTTGCTCATAAGTATAGATACCTACTTCGTTCAAACGTTTTTCGTAAGCTGGACCAATACCGTTGATTTCTTTCAAATCATCAGCGTCTGCTTTAGTAGCAGTACCGATGCTGTGAAGTACTTTATCGATGTTCATTTCGATATTTGCATCTTCTGCTCTGTGCTCTGCACGAGTCACCAAATTTTCACTGACTTCAACTTCAGTTTTAGTTGCTTTTTTAGG
>JBBKXS010000085.1:0-7927 GCA_037969605.1 Flavobacteriaceae bacterium | reverse complement strand
CTTACAATATCAGATAATTGCAAAATTTGATCTTGAGGAGATTTAAATCGAATCACATAATCTTCCTCAGCGTCTAATTTATCTTGAATTTCTTTGGGTGACAAACATAAAGAGTTTTTTAGAGTGAGCCTATTGTGCCAATTATATATAAAGGTTTCTCCCCGTTCTTCATGGATTTTCCTATAATGCTCCAGTTCTTCAGCAGTATCAAAAGCATAATAAGCGTTACCGGATTCAATAAGTTGATCGGCGTATGTTCTGTACAAAACCTTGCGCTCACTTTGTCGGTACGGACCAAACTTTTCATTTTTCCCTGGACCTTCGTGGTAAGGAATATTGCACCAATTTAACGATTGCACAATGTAGTCTTCTGCACCTTCAACATAACGATTTTGGTCAGTGTCTTCAATTCTTAAAACAAAAGTTCCTTTATGCTTTTTGGCAAATAGATAATTGAATAAAGCCGTACGCACCCCTCCAATATGCAATGGTCCTGTTGGACTTGGCGCAAAACGCACACGAATGTTTTTGGTCATTAGTTTTGTTTTAAGGTCGCAAAGATAACAACCAAAATGTTTAAAAGAAATGCTTTAAGCAGAAATCATCTCAGGTGGGACCCGTTTATTCATGATGGAAAACCAAAGTGGGGGAATCATAGCCAAAACCATTGAAGTAGGGTAACCATAAGGCATCTGAGGACTTTCTTCGAGGCAGTCTAAAACTTGAAATTTTTTAAATGATTTATAATGATGATCACTATGCCTTGTGAGTTCATATAGTACAATTCTACCTATCACATGATTTGAGTTCCATGAATGTTTTTCTACAACTCTTTCATAACGATTAGACTTTGTTTTTAAGCGCAACAATCCGTAATGTTCTATATAATTTACCGTTTCTAAAAGCAAGATTCCGACAATTGCCGAGGCCAATGAAAACACTAAGCCTATTTTTCCAAAAACAAAAAAGATCACCATCAAAGTAGAAATTTGGAAAAGTGAAAACCACAGCATATCGTTATACACACTAATAAAATTAGAACTCCTTCTTTTAAGGAGATTTAGCTGAATTTTCCAAGCACTAAAATACTGTCTAAAAACCGATGTAAACCAAAAGGAATATATGGATTGATTATATCTTGCCGTGGCAGGATCTTCTACTGTTGCGGCATGAAGATGATGGCCAAAGTTGTGCTCAATGTAAAAATGCATGTATTGCGTAGGAAGCAGCAGCAATTTACCTAAAAACCGTTCGCTTGAAGTCTGGCGATGACCCAATTCATGTGCTACATTTATACCATTAACACCCAAAACGATCCCAGTTGAAAAAATTAGCCCCATAAATTCATAGAATTGGAGGATGTTTGTTGTTACAGTTATTAGTGCATATGCTAGAACCCCAAAAACTATTGGCAAATTAAGGTAGAGCAACCAATCATAAAACTTATTTTTTTGTTTGCTTTCAGCTGCTGTGTTTTCTAAATTCTGGCTATCAACAGGTAGAATCAATTCCAAAACTGGAATTACCACAAAAGCATATAAAAGCGTCGAAAAGGACCACGCCTCCCTTAAATTAATACTTAAAAGGGCAATTAATGGAATTGAAAAAGCGGCAAGATATTTTAAGTCTTTCATCCAATTAGTCTAAATAACAAAACGCCTCCTCGAAATTAACAGAATCTTATCAAAAATAGACAATTATAGGTTAAAATAAAATTGTAGATTAGTAAGTTATATTAATATATGGGCGATTTCATAGTTATACAAAACAAATTGGAGCAATTCATTAGGCGATTTTACAGCAATGAACTGCTTAAGGGTTCTATTTTGTTCTTAGCGATTGGTTTGTTGTATTTTTTTTTCACCCTTTTTGTAGAGCATATGCTATGGCTGAATCCTACGGCAAGAACAATTTTATTTTGGTCCTTTATTGTTGTAGAGTTGGCTCTTTGCGCGAAGTTTATTGTTAATCCAATATCAAAGCTATTTAAGTTTCGAGAAGGAATTAATTACGAAGTCGCTTCCCAAATCATAGGCAATCATTTTCCTGAGGTAAAAGATAAATTGTTAAATGCACTTCAGTTAAAACAAAGCAAAGTTGAATCGGAGCTGATTTTAGCTAGCATTGAGCAAAAATCATCCGAGTTAAAACCAATCCCCTTTAAACTTGCTATTAATTTCAAGAAAAACGTCAAATATTTAAAATACGCTGCGATTCCCTGTCTTATTTTTCTTGCCTCTTATTTAACTGGAAAAACGGAATGGTTTAGCGACAGTTACGAACGTGTTGTTCATTATAGAACCGCATATGAACCACCAGCTCCCTTTCAATTTTTTGTAAACAATGATGATTTAAACGCCATTGAAAACAAAGATTTTAAACTCATTGTTTCTACGGTTGGAGATATGATTCCAGAAAACGCACAAATTCATTATAACAATGAAAGCTTTTTTTTACAACAAAGTTCTCCCGGGAAATTTGAATATGTTTTTGCCCAGCCCAAACAAAGCCTAGAGTTTAAATTATCAGCCAACAATGTGAACTCCAAACCATATAGCTTAAGTGTAACCCAAACACCTATTTTGCTAAATTTTGAAATGGTCTTGGACTATCCTGATTATATCAACAAAAAAACAGAAGCACTTAAAAGCATAGGGAGTACCACAGTACCCGAGGGCACAAAAGTAACGTGGAAAGTAAACACGAAATCCACTGATATTGTTTCAATTTACTCTAAAGACACTTTAAACCTTCAACCAAAAGGGTCGAACAAATTTGAGGCTTCAATACAGCTATTAAATGATTTTGATTACAATATCAGCACAAGTAATCAGGCTTTAAAAGATTATGAAAACTTAGCGTTTTCAATTAAAGTAATAAAAGACGACTACCCTGAATTAAACTTAAAAGCAGAAAAAGATTCCATTGATAATCAAACACTTTACTTTTTTGGACAAGTGAGTGACGATTATGGATTGAGCAAATTGCAATTGGTTTATTACCCTTCAAATGATGAGGGTAACAAATCTTTTGAGCAAATCCCAGTATCCAAATCAAATTTCGATGAATTTATAAGTAGTTTTCCAAATCATTTAATGCTATCAGAAGGGGTTAATTACGAACTGTATTTTCAGGTGTTTGATAATGATGTGATTCATAATTATAAAAGTGTTAAAAGCGCGGTTTTTTCTTATAGAAAATTAACAAAAGACGAGGAGGATCAAAAGCAACTTCAGGAACAAAGTAAAACTATAAAAGATATTAGCAATACTTTTGAAAAATTAAAGGAACAAGACAAACAGCTTGAAGAATTGTCCAAAACCCAAAAGGAAAAGAAAGAATTGAATTTCAATGATAAAAAAAAGTTTGAGAACTTTTTGAGACGTCAAAAGGAACAAGAACAATTGATGAAGGACTTTAATGAAAAACTTAGAGAAAACATTGATAATTTTCAAAACCAAAATACAGAAAAAGATCAGTTTAAAGAAGATATAAAGGACAGGCTTCAAGAAAATGAAGACCAACTTAAACAAGATGAGAAACTTTTAGAGGAACTTGAAAAACTTCAGGAAAAAATTCAAAAGGAAGAGTTTGCAGAAAAACTTGAAGAGCTTGCCAAGCAAAACAAAAATAAGCAGCGAAGTTTAAAACAACTATTGGAATTGACCAAACGCTATTATGTAGCCAAGAAAGCTGAAAAATTACAACAAGAGCTCGAACAGCTATCTCAAAAACAAGACAAACTTTCAAAGGAAAATAAAGAGAATAACACTAAAGAGAAGCAGAATGATTTGAACAAATCCTTTGAAGATTTTCAAAAGGAACTGGATGAGCTTCATAAGGACAATAAGGAACTTCAAAAACCCTTGGACATACAGGAAGATAAGCTTATTGAGGATGAGATTAAAAAAGAACAACAGGAAGCGCTTGAAGAACTAAAACAGAAGGAGGAAAACGATAAAAAAGGAGAGGAACAACAATCTCAATCTAATCAAAAGAATGCCAAGCAAAAGCAAAAAAACGCTGCTCAAAAAATGAAAAAAATGAGTGAAGCTATGAAGCAATCTATGATGTCTGGAGGGGCTGAACAATTGAGTGAAGACTCTGATATGTTGAGACAGATATTGGACAACCTAGTATTATTTTCTTTTGAACAAGAAAATTTGATGAATACATTTAGAAGCATTGATATCAACAATAATCAGTATGGTAAACACCTACGCAACCAAAGTGGTTTGAGAGAGCATTTTGAACACATCGATGATAGTTTGTTTGCACTTTCTTTAAGGCAACCTAAAATATCTGAGCAGGTCAACCAACAGATTGCAGAAGTTTTTTTTAATATTGACAAATCATTAGATCAACTATCTGAAAATCAAGTATATCAAGGAATTTCGTCTCAACAGTACACCGTAAATGCTACCAATGTTTTGGCAAGTTTTTTAAGTGACATTTTAGACAATATGGAGGCCGAAATGAATACGGCCCCTGGTCAAGGGAAGGGCGGTCAGGATATGCAATTGCCAGACATTATTAAAAGCCAAGAAGAACTTAACAAAGAAATGGAAGAGGGTTTGAAAAACGGGAAAAAGGGTCAGCCGAAAAATAATAAAGGAAACAATCAATCAGAAAATTCAGATGGTAAGCAAGAAGGCGAAGGGGAAGGAAACAATGAGGAAATAAATGGTGAACTATATGAAATTTATCAAAGACAACAAAAACTAAGGCAGGCGCTACAAAATAAAATAGGAAATGAAGGCATTGAAGGCGAGTTGAAAAACACCCTAAAGAAAATGGAAGAAGTAGAATTGGATTTAATTAATAAGGGATTTACTAACCAAACACTTCAAAAGATGATGGATCTTCAATATCAACTCTTAAAACTAGAGAACGCTGCATTTATTCAGGGCTTGGATGACAAACGGCTCTCTGAGACCAATTTTAATCAATTCAAGGAGAGCGTTAATGACGCCATACCCACCGCTAAAGAATATTTCAATACCACTGAAATTTTGAACAGGCAAATATTACCTTTGCATCAAGTTTATAAAAAGAAAGTCCAGGAGTATTTTAAAAAAGGTAATGATTAGCTTTAATTATGAAACTGATTTTAGTCTCGATAATGAGATCGAATTATCTCATTGGATTTCTTCTGTAATTGACTCAGAAGGGTTTAAAGAGGGTGAGATTAATTATATCTATTGTGATGACGAATATTTATTAAAACTAAATTCTGAATTTTTAAATCACCACACATTTACAGACGTTATTAGCTTTGATTATTCTTTGGGAAAGATAATTCACGGCGATATTTACATTTCTATTGAGAGGGTATTGGATAATGCAAATGAATTTGATGTGGAATTTTTACAAGAATTATGTCGAGTTATGGTGCATGGTATTTTACATTATTGTGGGTATAAGGACAAATCCAAAAATGATATGGAGCATATGAGAAATAAAGAAAACTACTACTTAGATACTCTATAGCATATTAAGCAAATCGATGTATATTTGCAGATCAAAAAAATAAATAGTATTAATTGTTTCACGTGGAACGATTAACTTAACAAGAAGGAGTTTTAAAATGTTTAGTGATTTATACGATGTCATTGTAGTTGGGGCTGGTCATGCCGGAAGTGAAGCTGCCGCTGCTGCCGCCAATATGGGATGTAAAACCCTACTGGTTACTATGAGCCTGCAAAATATAGCCCAAATGTCTTGCAATCCTGCTATGGGAGGTATTGCAAAGGGACAAATTGTTAGGGAGATTGACGCCCTCGGAGGCTATAGTGGTATTGTTAGCGACACCTCGGCTATTCAGTTTAAAATGCTGAATAAATCAAAAGGGCCGGCTATGTGGAGCCCAAGAGTTCAAAGCGACAGAATGCGATTTGCCGAAGACTGGCGTTTGATGCTTGAGAAAACACCTAATCTTGATTTTTATCAAGAAATGGTTTCAGGATTGCTTATTGAAAATCATAAAGTCGCTGGAGTTATAACTTCATTAGGGATTAGGATCAAAGGAAAAACGGTTGTGCTTACTAATGGTACTTTTTTAAATGGTCTTATTCATATAGGTGATAAAAACTTTGGGGGAGGAAGAGCTGCTGAAAGGGCTTCTACAGGTTTGACTGAACAGCTCGTACAGTTAGGATTTGACTCTGGTAGAATGAAAACGGGAACACCCCCAAGGGTTGATGGTCGTTCTTTGGACTATTCTAAAATGGTTGTTCAGCCTGGTGATGTTTTCCCTGAAAAATTTTCATTCTCTGAAACAACCCAGCCATTAAAACGGCAAAAGGACTGTCACATGACTTACACTAGCCCCGAAGTTCATGACTTGCTCCGTGAGGGATTTGATCGTTCTCCAATGTTTAATGGAAGAATAAAAAGTACTGGTCCACGTTATTGCCCATCAATTGAAGATAAAATTAATCGTTTCTCTGATAAAGATAGACACCAGTTGTTTATAGAACCTGAGGGCTGGAATACCGTAGAAATCTATGTAAATGGGTTTTCAACCTCGCTTCCAGAGGATGTTCAATTTAGAGCCTTACGTTCTGTATCAGGTTTTGAAAAAGTGAAGTTTTTCAGACCCGGTTATGCGATAGAGTATGATTATTTTCCACCGACACAATTAAGGCATACATTAGAAACAAAGTTAATTGAAGGGCTTTACTTTGCGGGTCAAATTAATGGCACTACTGGATACGAGGAAGCAGCATCACAGGGAATGATGTCAGGAATTAATGCGGCATTAAAGGTTCAAAACAATGAAGAATTTATACTAAAACGCAATGAAGCTTATATTGGTGTTTTGGTTGATGATTTAATTACCAAAGGAACCGAAGAGCCTTATAGAATGTTTACTTCGCGGGCGGAGTATAGAACGCTTTTAAGGCAAGATAATGCTGATAATAGATTAACCCCGAAAGGTTATGATCTAGGCTTGGTTAGTGAAAAGCGCTTCAAGCGAATGGAAGAAAAATATTCCAAAGCCGAGGCTTTTGTTGACTTTTTTAAGGAGACTAGCGTGTCCCATGAAGACATTAATCCCATATTAGAGGCCAATGATTCTGCTACGGTTAGTCAATCCGGAAAATTGTTTAAAATATTTGCTAGACCAAATATCTCCATGGAAGATATCCGTAAAATTGATAAGGTAGAAGCATATATTCAGAAACACAGTTTAAATAATGAAACAATAGAACAGACTGAAATTCAAGTAAAATACTCAGGCTACATTGATAAAGAAAAAAATAACGCCGACAAGCTAAATAGGCTTGAAGATATAAAAATTCCAGAAAACTTTGACTATTCTGAAATTAAGTCCATTAGCCATGAAGGTAGGGAGAAGTTAAATAAGATTAAACCAAGAACAATCTCCCAGGCCTCCAGAATTAGCGGAGTGTCGCCAAGTGATGTTTCTGTGCTTTTGGTTTATATGGGTAGATAGCTCATATTAATGCTTTTGATTACTGTTTCACGTGGAACAGCAATCAGAATTTTATAGATTCTCGAAAATCCGTAAGTGTAGGATTCGCTATTTAATGAACGAAAAGAAGCCATATTTAATAGTTAAAGACCATTCGGTTTCTGGAGAGGAATTCCAATTGCTGTATAATAAAAACAAGGAAATGCTCGAAACTTTCCCACGACCTTCTTTAGAAAAACTTCCTGAATATTATAATAGCGATAACTATATTTCCCATACCGACAACAAAAGAAATCTTTTTGAACAGACATATCAAGTCGTGAAGTTAATTTCATTAAAACGAAAAGTAAAACTTATAAATTCTTTTTCATTAGGAGGGAATAATCTATTGGATGTAGGATGTGGGACGGGAGATTTTTTAAAAACTGCCCAACAAAATAATTGGTCTGTCAATGGAATAGAGCCAAATGAAAAGGCACGCCAAATGGC
>JBBKXS010000084.1:0-16712 GCA_037969605.1 Flavobacteriaceae bacterium | reverse complement strand
GAATAATATCATGGTTAAAAAAATCATTGATTTTAAATTTTATTATATTTGTTGTATATTATTAGTAGTATAATTAATAACTAAAAACAAATTAGTAATTTTCAAAAAACTACAATTATGGATTTAGGTACATCAAAACCCATATTTTCTTCTTATCAAAAAAATGAAAATTTATTTGATGAGATTTTTGATGAGAGCAATAATGTGCGTCCTACTTATAAAAAAATATTCGATTTATATAGTGAACATTCCATTGATGACTTTGCAAGTTTAAACGAAAAGGCAAAAGCCTCATTTTTTAATCAAGGCATTACATTTCAGGTGTATAGTGATAAAAAGGCACAGGAAAAAATATTCCCTTTCGATTTGTTTCCTAGAATTATTGAGGCCAAGGAATGGAAAACCATTGAAAAAGGTGTTTTACAACGTAGTAAAGCCTTGAACCATTTTATTTGGGATTTATACCACGAAAAGAACATTATCAAGGAAGGTATTGTTCCTCTCGATTTAATTAGCACTTCGGTCAACTACCTTCGGCAAATGATCGATTTAGATCCTCCTGGTGGTATATACAATCATATTTCAGGGACCGACCTAATCAAACATTCTGATGGCAAATATTATGTTTTGGAAGATAACATCAGATGTCCTTCAGGAGTGAGTTATGTAATTTGTAACCGTAATGCATTAAAAAGAGCCTTGTTTGGAGTCTTTAACCATTACCAAATTCATGCGGTGACCAACTATGCCGAAAATCTGCTGGAAATTATGGAATCTGTAAAACCAAAAGGTGTAGATATTCCCAACTGTGTAGTGATCACACCGGGAATTTTCAATTCGGCTTATTATGAGCATTCCTATTTGGCCAAGACCATAGGTATTGAACTTGTTGAGGGCAGAGATTTGTTTGTGGAAAATGATTTTGTGTACATGAAAACCATTTCTGGTCCTGAAAAAGTAGATGTTATTTACCGTAGAATTGACGATATATTCTTAGACCCTTTGGAATTCCGTCAAGATTCTTCGATTGGGGTTCCCGGTCTTTTTGCGGCTTACAAAAAAGGAAATGTATGTATTGTCAATGCGCCAGGAACTGGTGTGGCAGATGACAAGGCTGTTTACACTTATATGCCTCAAATCATCGATTATTATTTAGGCGAAAAACCTATTTTGAGTAATGTGCACACCTACCATTGCAGCAGAAAAGAAGATTTAAATTATGTTCTTGAAAATATTGCCTCCTTGGTGATAAAACCAGTTGATGAAGCTGGAGGTTATGGAATTTCAATAGGAAATCGGCTAACAAAAGCAGAAATTGAAAATGTAAAAAAAGTAATACTGGAAAATCCACGGAAATACATTGCCCAACCTATTATGTCCTTATCCGTGCATGCTACTTATTGTGAAGATACCCAATCCTTTGAGCAGCGCCATGTTGATCTTCGTACGTTTACACTTCTTGGTAAGGATAAATCTTTCGTGCTCAAAGGTGGTCTTACCCGTGTGGCCCTTAAAAAAGGAAATTTAATTGTTAATTCTTCTCAAGGTGGTGGTTCCAAAGATACTTGGGTATTAAAAAAATAAACTAATATGCTAGCAAGAGTTGCCAATAATCTGTTTTGGATGGGACGCTATATTGAACGTGTCGAACATACTGCACGCTATGTGAACGTTAATTATTTTTCATCATTGGATGCCCCAAATAAATTATCCCAATCCAGACAGTTCGTTTTACATTCTATATGTTCCATGGTTGGTGATGATGTTGACGATGATATTGTTTTGAACGAAGAGGATGTTTTTTATAATGTTGGCTTGAACCCTGACAAGCACTATTCCATACTTCAATGTGTAAAATTTGCCAGAGATAATGCCAATAGTTCTAGGGATATGATTTCTACGGAATTCTACGAATCCATGAACAAATTCTATCATTTTGTGATGAATTATTCCAAGGATACTTTTGTGAAAAGTGGTTTACATGATTTTACTACCAACGTTACCGAACATTGCGCAATTTTAAGAGGAAAAATAAGAGGTACCTTATTGCATGATGAGGTATATGCCCTTATTATGCTTGGTGTTAATATAGAACGTGCCACTCAAATTATTAGGATCGTAAAAACCAAATTTGAAGATGCCCAAAAAGCTACAGGTGGTTATGCAAATCCCATAAAAAATAGTTTTGAATGGACTACCCTTCTCAAATGTTGTGAATCGTATGACATGAACCGTCGGTTTTACAAAAAACCTCCAGTACAACTAACAGTTCTTGAATTCTTAATTCTGAATGAAAATTGTCCACGTTCGGTAATGAATAGTTTAAATCAAATCCAAAGACATATAACACTTCTCGATATGTTAAAAATTAAGGACAAATCGTCTGCAGCTTTTTTAATAGGAAAAATGCGTTCCGATTATGAATTTAAGACGGTGGAGGAAATTCAAAGGAATGTTGAAAAGTTCATTGAAAATACCCTTAACACCCTTGTTGAAATCAGTGAAAAACTTGAAAAAGAATATTTCAGTTATTAGTGAAGTTTCAACTTTTTTATAATTATTTTAGCAACCTTATTTATCTTACATGACCTTTGATTATACTATAAAATACAGTTCTGAAAACAACTATGAAAATAAGGTTTATGGAGCGTTTTGGCAATTTATGGTTATTCCAGAGACCAATGAGTCCCAGGAACTGATATCTAGTAATTTCAAAACTTCAGTTGATGCCAAGGTCGAGAAATCAATAAATGGTTTTGGTTTTAAAACCATTAGAATTCATTGCAAAAATCCATTTGAAGCTATTGGGTTTGATGCTGAATTTAAATTAGTTAAAAATGAAATCAATCCGTTTGATTTTACACCTTCTGAAAACATAGCTGAAGATTATAAATCCATAGAAAATCTGTTATTCAAAATTGAGCATGAGTCTTATTTAATTCCGACCGAACTAACCAAACTCACCAAGAAGCATCAAAACATTTACGAGTTTGATAAAAGCATTTCCATTACGGATAATTTAATCGCACTCAATGAATGGGTCTATATTCATATTTATTTTAAGGCTGAGGTCACTCATATAGGTACATTATTAGATGATATTATAGAAAACCGACATGGCGTCTGTCAAGATTTTTCACATTTGTTTATTGCCATTGCGCGGAAAAATGGTATGCCAACGCGTTATGTTTCTGGGTATCTGCATCAAGGCGATGGATTTTTTGGCGATTCACAAATGCATGCCTGGGTTGAAGCCTTTATTCCTAATATTGGGTGGTTGGGATTTGACCCAACCAATAATTTAATGGTAAACCATAATCATATAAAAGTCGCACACGGAAAAGATTACAATGACTGTACCCCAATAAAAGGCATTCTCTATACAACAGGAAAAAACGAGACCAAATATTCGGTAGAAGTTTCGTATCAACAATAAAATAATTAAGTGTTTCACTTTTAAAAAAGTGTAGTACTTTTGAAAAAAATAAACTTTATGACTACATCCGATCAAATTAAGGATCTTGTAGAACGCCTTGGAGCGTTGAGGAGGTATCTTTGACATTGATGCCAAAACTATAGAAATTTCTAACGAAGAAGAAAAAACCTTTGACCCGAATTTTTGGAACGATTCCAAATCGGCCGAAATTGTTATGAAATCCCTTCGCGAAAAGAAAACATGGGTTGAGGACTATAAAAACGCCAAAACTTTGGTAGAAGATTTGGAAGTGTTTTATGAGTTTTACAAAGCTGAAGACATTTCAGCCCATGAAATTGATGCTCACTTCAACAAAACTTTGGAGCTCATTGAACGCCTTGAGTTCAAGAACATGCTTTCTGAAGAAGGCGACAGCTTAAGTGCCGTCCTTCAAATAACGGCTGGAGCTGGAGGTACCGAATCTTGCGATTGGGCAAGTATGCTCATGCGCATGTATTTGATGTATGCTGAAAAGAGTGATTTTAAAGTAAAAGAACTCAACTTTCAAGAAGGTGATGTGGCTGGAATAAAAACTGTAACTTTAGAAATTGAAGGCGATTTTGCCTTTGGTTGGCTTAAAGGTGAAAATGGTGTACACCGTTTAGTTCGAATTTCTCCATTTGACAGTAACGCCAAACGTCATACCAGTTTTGCATCGGTTTATGTTTATCCTTTGGTAGATGATACCATTGAAATTGACATCAATCCCGCTGATATTGAAATTACAACGGCTCGTTCCAGTGGTGCTGGTGGGCAAAATGTCAACAAAGTGGAAACCAAAGTACAATTGACACATAAACCTTCTGGGATTCAAATATCCTGTTCAGAAACGCGTTCCCAACATGATAATCGCGCCCGTGCCCTTCAAATGTTAAAATCGCAACTATACGAAATTGAACTTCAAAAGCAATTGGCACAACGAGATGATATCGAGGCTGGTAAAATGAAAATTGAATGGGGAAGCCAAATTCGAAATTATGTTTTACATCCTTATAAATTGATAAAAGATGTGCGTTCCAGTCATGAAACTGGAAATGTGGATGCCGTTTTGGATGGCGATATAGAACCCTTTTTAAAAGCCTATTTAATGATGATGGGACAACAAGAAGAAGACACCAATACATTATGAAAAACATAGACACCATTATTTTTGACCTTGGAGGCGTTTTAATCGACTGGAATCCAGAATACGTGTATTTAGATGTGTTTAATGGAGATAGAGAGAAAATGCAATGGTTCTTTGAACATATCTGTACCCACGATTGGAACGAAAACCAAGATGCGGGTTATCCACTTGCAAAAGCTACTGAAGAGCGTGTTGCGCTTTTTCCTGAACACGAAGACTTGATAAGGATGTATTATGGACGTTGGATTGACATGCTTGGTGAAGCCATTTTTGACACCGTTGAAATTCTGGATCAACTCGTTTCAATGAAGAAATACAAAATCGTAGCCCTCACCAACTGGAGCCATGAAACGTTTCCTATTGCCTTAGAACGTTTCCATTTTTTACATTGGTTTGAAGGCATTGTAGTATCGGGTGAAGAAGGCACCAGAAAACCTTTCAATGAAATCTACGAAACAACCTTGAACCGCTTCAACATTAAAGCTGGACATGCCCTATTTATTGACGATAACTTAAGGAATATTGAAGCCGCAAATGCTTTAGGGATCAATGGCATACAGTTTAAAAGTCCCAAACAACTGATTGTCCAATTAGAAACGTACAACATCTATTTATAATATGATCGAAATTTACCATAACCCCAGATGTAGTACATCCAGAGATGGATTACTAATTTTGGAAGCATCAGGAAAGGACTTTAAAATCATAAAATATCTGGAAACCCCTCTAAATTTTGAAAGACTTCAGCAAATTATCAAACTTCTAAAAATAAAGCCAATCACTTTGATTCGTCAAATGGAACCTATTTGGAAAGCAAACTTTAAAGATAAAAAGCTTTCGGACAAGAGGCTCATTCAACTGATGATCGAACATCCAAAACTTATAGAACGTCCAATAGTTATCAATGACTATAAAGCGGCTATTGGCAGACCTCCCACTAATATTCGTGATATTCTTTAACCTGTTTCCTAAGGCGGTTCTTTAACACAACTTTAACCAAAGCTCAATAAACCTTGGTCTATTTTTGCAGTCCAATAGCAAAACCAAAAAGAAAAGAATGAAAAAATTGACCTTAACCATTGCAATCACCTTACTTTTTTTAACCACATTGCTAGCACAAAACAATAACGCTTCCATTCCTCAATCCCCTGATGGAAAATCCACAAAAATAACCACATCTAATAATGAGATAAGAGAGGTGACCATTACAGGAAAGGTGATTGACAAAGATGTGAATGCGCCTTTGGAATATGCAACCATAGCCTTTTTTAGTAAAAAAGAAAATAAAATTGTAACAGGAGGCATCACTGATGAACAAGGTAATTTTTCAATTCCCGTACCTCCTGGAACCTATGACATCACTGTTGAATATATTTCATATAAAACCAAAACCATTGCTAACAGAACTTTAATGAAGGACACCGATTTGGGTGTATTAGGTATTGCAATCAATGTGGAATCCTTAAATGCTGTAGAAGTCATCGCAGAACGTACCACAGTGGAGATCAAACTTGACAAAAAAATATATAATGTTGGTAAAGACCTCACAGTTAGAGGTGGAACGGTAAGCGATGTTTTGGACAATGTCCCTTCAGTTTCAGTGGATGTTGAAGGCAATGTCTCTCTAAGAGGAAATGATAATGTTCGTATCCTCATCAACGGCAAACCTTCTGGTCTGGTAGGTTTAAATTCAACCGATGCATTGCGTCAATTACCTGCTGAATCCATTGAACGTGTTGAAGTCATCACATCACCTTCCGCCCGTTACGATGCCGAAGGTACTGCAGGGATTATAAATATTATTCTGCGAAGAAGTAAATTACAAGGGCTTAATGGTGCCATGACTGTTAACGCAGGTTCCCCAACTTCTGCTGGTATTTCAGGAAATATTAACTACAGAACAGGAGATTTTAATTTTTTCAATACTACTGGTTATAGCTATCGCGAATCTCCAGGGGAATCCATTACCCGAACCGAATATCTTAATGGCCCTGACCCAAGTACCTTTTTAAACGAAAATCGAAATTATAGCAGACAAAGCAAAGGACTTAACACCAATTTAGGTATGGAGTGGTATATTAACGATACGGCATCGTTGACCACGTCATTCCTTTATAAAGATAGCGATCAAAATCAAGATGCCACAAATACCATTAGAGAGTTGGATAATTTAGGCAATCTTTTAAATACATCTATCAGATTTGATCCAGAAGTCGAAAAGGAAAAAACGGTCCAATACTCGGTTAACTTTGATAAACAATTTGATGGCAATAGTGAGCACAAACTAACCTTTGATTTTCAGTATGAAGATAGTAAGGAAGATGAAAAATCCTTGATTTCACAAGATGGTAATGCTGCAGAACGTGTTGAAACTTTAGAAAATCAAAGAGAAGTTTTGTTACAAAGTGATTATGTAAGGCCAATAGGCGAAGCCAGTCAGTTTGAATTTGGTTATCGTGGTAACTTTAATGAATTGAATACCGATTATACATTGGAGTTTAATGAAAATGGAGATTATGTTTTGGATACCGATGTAAGCAATAATTTGATTTACAGGGAATATATCAATGCTGTTTACTCTCAGTTTGGAAGCAAAATTAAAAACAAGTTTTCCTTTTTATTGGGATTGCGAATGGAATCGACTCGCATCACCATCAATCAAATCACCAGCAATGATCTTGAAAAGAAAAACTATGTGGGCCTTTTTCCAACGGTTAATTTGGGTTATGAAATTTCAGAAAAGCAAAGTTTAACATTGGGATACAACCGAAGACTCCGTCGTCCTCGCTCCCGTTTTATCAATCCATTTCCATCACGCACCAGTGCCACTAACCTATTTCAGGGAAATCCAGATGTCAATCCTAGTTATTCCAATGCGTTCGATTTAGGCTATTTAAACCGCATCGGCAAACTCACTTTAAACTCGTCAATTTATTACCAACACGCCACCGATGTCTTTACGTTTATTTCTGAAGATACAAGAGATACTGCTTTTGTTGGAGGCACCGAAGTCCCAGTCATAAGACGTTTCCCAATTAACCTTGCCACTGAGGACCGTTACGGCTTTGAGTTTACATTAACCTATAGACCGACCCAAAAATGGAATCTCAATGGTAATTTCAACCTGTTTCAACAGCAAACAAGAGGTGATTACAATGGGACTAACTTTGATGCCAATAACTTGAGCTGGTTTGCGCGTATAAACAATAAATATACTTTGCCAGGAAAAATTGATTGGCAAACCCGTATATTCTATATGGGGCCACGTGAAGATGCACAAAACAAATCGAAAGGTATGTTCTCAACCGATCTGGCTTTTAGTAAGGATCTGTTCAATGACCAAGCCTCAATAGCCTTTAATATTAGCGATGTGTTTAACTCCAGAAAACGACAAACGACCTCTACCACGCCAACCTATGTGAGTTATAGTGAGTTTCAATGGAGACAACGCAGTTTTAATGTATCGTTTACCTACCGATTTAACCAACAGAAAAAACGCCAGGAGAACCAAAGAGGTGAAGAAGGTGGCGGTGAAGATATTGAATTTCAAGGCTAATTCCTTTGTCAGTCCACAAGTTTTTAGGAATCTATAAAACAAAAAAAAAGGAAGCCAATAGGCTTCCTTTTTTAATATCTATAATACGTATTAGCTATTTGCAGCTTCACGTTTTGCTTTTCGTTCTTCCCGCATTTCTTTAAAACGCTCAATGGTCCAACCTCCAATCCAGTAAGGAATCACGAAGGTGATTAAAAAAATCATGAGCCAAAACCCTAGGGTTAAAATGGCTAAAAATGCTAAAAATCCTAAATACTGATCAAATTCAAACATAATATGGTGGTCGTTTTTTTAACTAAGGCAAAGATATAATAAAGTGTTTGGTTATACAATACCAAGCTAAAGATTTATTAACAGGGTTTTAAAGAAGTATGCATCGGTTTGACTTTGATTTTACAGACAATTTTACCTGCCAATATACCTACTTATAACTTTGGTTTACCAATAATTAGATTAAGAATAAACTCAGCAATTAAGGTGAAAAAATTACTATTCACCAAAATATATTTTAAAACCACTTTTTCTTTTTGAAAAACAAGAGCATACTAATTGCCAAAATAATCATTACTGCCCACATTATGAAATAACTGTACTTAAAGCTAAGTTCAGGTAGGTATTCAAAGTTAGTTCCATAAATGCCTGCTATAAAAGTTAATGGTATAAAAATTACTGAGAACACCGTAAGGAATTTCATGATGTCGTTTAGCTTACTGCTAATGGTGGTGTGGTAAATATTAAGCTGGTCTGAAAGTATATCTCGATAGCCATCTGATACATCATTGGCTTCACTTATATTGTCTTCAAGTTCTTTAAAATGAACATTGGTACTTTCGGTTATTAAATCTGAATCCATTTTGGCTAACGAAAAAATCATTTCTTTAGCGGGTTTTATACTTTTTCGCAAGAAATTTAATTCACGTTTATACTTGTTAATTTCATTAATAACATCTTTTTTAGGATTGAGTAGTAGATTTTCTTCTAATGTTTCCACTTTTTCACCCAACAAGCTTAAGACATATAAGTAATTATCAATTACAATGTCCAAAAGAGCAAAGGTTAAATAGTCAGTACCACCATTTCGTATTCGTTTTTTCTGTTTTCTGATCCGTTCACGAACAGGCTCAAACACATCTCCTTTACGTTCTTGAAACGATATCAGAACCGTTTCTTTAAGAATCAAGCTTAAATTTTCAACAATAACGTTATCTGAACCTTCGTCTTGGCTTAGCATTTTGATTGTAATTAAAGCACAATTGTCATATTCAATAACTCTTGGCCTAGCTGCTGTATTTAATACTTCTGCCATTACTAATGTATCAAGATTAAAGGCTGCTGTAATCTCTTCCATTATGGCAGTATTATGTAAACCATCAATATTAAACCACGTAACAGTATCTTTATGTTGAAATTCAATGACTTCTTTAACCGTCTTTACAGCTTCTTCTGTTAAACTATTGGCATCAAAGTCAATAATTCTTAATAATACTTGTTCTATTTTTTTCTGTCCTCGAAAAATTAACGCATCAGGAGAAAGCCCAATTTCTTGTTTTTTCTTTTTAATAAATCTTGCCATGGTTCGTTTTCTTATAATAGTCAATTTATTCAATTGTTGCTTATAAATTTGAATTTGAGACTAGTTTGATTTTTAACGTACTGCACTAATGCGGATATTGATCCTTTTTATGCCATTCAATACAGTCTGTTGTGCCTGCCTTCCAGTTCAGCACAAGTAAACGAATTTAGTTTTTAAATCTCATTAAGTCAATCTATTCGCTTCAAATTCATTTAAAAAATTATCAACAAAAAAGCACCACAACTACAATTGCAGTGCTTTTATATTATGTGATTCTAATTTATTAATTCAAATTGGGCTGTGGGGTCATTCGTAAATAGGGTTTTATTTGTTTAAAACCTTTAGGGAACAATTCTGGGATTTGCTCATTGGTCACCGATGGCACAATCACGCAATCTTCACCATTGACCCAGTTTACCGGAGTTGCCACTTTGTGATAGGCAGTAAGTTGTAATGAATCGATAACCCTTAATATTTCAGCGAAATTTCGTCCTGTAGATGCTGGATAAGTAATCATCAGTTTTACCTTTTTATCTGGACCAATCACAAAAACCGAGCGCACGTATTCCTCGAGCAAGGCGACCGTACCTACACTTTCAAGTTACGCTAACTAATTTCATTTATTTTTTTATAGGCTGAAAATCCTTATGCCCTGCTTGCCAAAGGGCAAATGCATACATGTTTGCATAGTTTCGAAAACTTACATTCTTCTCTTCCGACCAGTGACCACTATCGTAATTTACCTGCAAGACAATTGGTTTGTTCGATGTATTGGCATTTTGCAATGCAGCTACAAACTTGGCCGGTTGCCATACTGGTACACGCGTATCGTTGATGCCTGCAACAGCAACAACAGCAGGATACTTTACGCCTGCTGTTACGTGTATGTAAGCATCCATTTCCATCAGCCCCATTGCTTCTGTAGAATCTTTTGCTGTACCAAATTCTTTTGAATCCAGAATACCATTGGGCCTGTTCTCGCCACGTAAAGGATTGCTGACTGGAACATTGTTGATGGCCGCTGCAAATAAATCAGGACGTTCCGTAATGGCCCTGCCAATTAAAATTCCTCCAGCACTGGTGCCATCACCAATAAGGTGTTTTGGTGAAGTATAACCTTTATTAACTAAATATTCCCCACAGGAAATAAAATCTTTCCAAGTGTTTGGTTTGGTGGCCTTGAACCCTCCCATGTGCCATGCAAATCCTTTTTCCCCACCACCGCGCGGATGTGTTTCTGCGATAATAACTCCTTTATTTAGTAATGGTAAATACAATAGTTTAAACCAAGGGGATGAGGAAGACCCATAAGAGCCATAGCCTGTCATCAGCACAACATTTTCTCCATCTTTTTTGATGTTTTTGTTGTAAATAAGGGAGAGGGGAACCATAACCCCATCATGACCCTTTACCTCAACTTCTTCTACTATAAGGTCATCTGTTCCTGGATATTTTGCTGTTGAATTAAATACGCTAATGGATGTTTGATGTGATAGCGGATTATAGTCATACCGTGTTGTTGGTTGCTTCCATGAAGATACATGAAGTATACAATCATTTGTTTTTATATCAAATGTCTGCGCCCATGAATAACCATTCAGGGGGAGTTTTATGGATTGAACCTCACCGTTTGAAAAATTATATTGATCAATTGAAGAATTGATACCGTCTGTTTTTTGTACAAACAAATAATCCTTGCATATGGTGAGCCACTCAATGGTTTGTTTACTTTCTGGGACAAGTGTTTGTGCTTGGGTTACATCAAGTTCATTAAGCGGAGATACCAATACTTTAAAATGAGGGGCATCTTTTCGAGAAAGGAGATACACTTTTTCTTTATAGATAATTGCATCTCGAACCTGATCCTCAGATTTCACTAAGATTTTCCAATTTATCTGGCTTTCTGTCATATTAGGAGCGAAAGTGTAAAGTTTTTTATTCTGGTCTTGACTGCCGCTCCAAATAGTTGCTATGAGATATTTATTGTCCATTGAGTAATTAACAAACAACAGGTCAGCAGCTTTTAATTCCAGATTGGGATTATTGATGCGGGATAAAATAGTTTTATCTTTCATTGGGTCAGTTCCCAGTTGATGGTACTTCACTGCGATATCCTGGAACAAATTGGTAGAAAGTTGATCGCTGGTTTGCAGGGCACCATAAAGAAACCCTTTGCTGTCAGGTGTCCATGCTTGCACAGAATTGACCGGATATAGGCTATCGGAATTAAATTTCTTCGTGTCAACATTAATGACCCTTACTGTAGAAATATCTGCTTTGCCACTTTCAGTAAGGCTCAACGCTACCATTTTTCCGTCTTTGCTGGGCAGGAAATTAAAAGTGATTTCTTTTGATTGGCCATTGTTGTACGTATGCGGATCAAACAACAAAACTTCTTTCCCTTCCTTGCCCTGCCGGTAATAAAGTTTCGCCACATTTTCACCGGCCATTGTTTTTTTATAAAAATACCGACCCGATTCCCGCCTCGCAACGTGTATATCCGATGGTGTCAATTCATCCAACTTTTTGTATTCTTCTATTAAAGAATTCCTACCCGGAATTTTATCCAGCATCTTATTAGTGAAATCTGATTGCAATTTAATCCAGTGCTGTACTTGTTGAGTGCTTACATCTTCTAGCCACCTGTAGTTGTCGACTATAACTTTACCAAAGATGGTATCTGTTACTGGTTGCTTTGGTGTTTCCGGATAGGTGAAGTTTTGTGCTGCAGAATGATTGCTGATAAATAGGATTACACAGCAAACAGCTGAAGCAATGGTTTGTGTTGAATAATTTTTCATGTGTTTTTTTATACTTACCTGATCCTTTGTTTATTTATAATGTTCTTGTCTATCGTTTGCTGTTATCTGTTTCAAGTTCTTTTATTCATTTGTCGGGTTGGTCTAAGGGTTGTTCTTTAAGATACATAGTTTACAAAAATTTTAAACTAAGTGATTCTAGTTTTATTAATTCAAATTGGGCTGTGGCGTCATGCGCAAATAGGGTTTTATTTGCTTAAAACCTTTTGGGAACAATTCTGGGATTTGCTCATTGGTCACTGAGGGTACAATCACGCAATCTTCGCCATTGACCCAGTTTACTGGGGTTGCCACTTTGTGATAGGCTGTAAGTTGTAGCGAATCTATGACCCTTAATATTTCAGCGAAATTACGTCCTGTAGATGCTGGATAGGTAATCATCAGTTTTACTTTTTTGTCGGGTCCAATCACAAAAACAGAGCGCACTGTTGCTTTATCATCAGCATTGGGGTGGATCATATCATAAAGTTCGGATACTTTTCGATCTTCATCGGCAATCAACGGAAAATTGACCGTTGTATTCTGGGTTTCATTGATGTCTTTAATCCAATCGTGATGAGAAACCATCCCATCTACGCTTAAGGCTACCACTTTAACATTGCGTTTGTCAAATTCATTTTTATACTTTGCCACGGCACCCAATTCGGTGGTACAAACGGGTGTATAATCTGCAGGGTGTGAAAATAAAACGCCCCAGCCATCCCCTAGCCATTTATGAAAATCTATTGTTCCTTCTGTAGATTGCGCCGTGAAATTGGGGGCGACGTCTCCTAATCTTAGTGTTGCCATAATTTTAGATTTAAATACATTAATTTTTATTAGAACTTTAAAGGTAAAATACCTTTCTGAATTTAGTCAAATAAAATTACCCAATAATTTATTAAATACCTAAATTTTAAATGTTTAAGTTTTCTTTAATTATGTTAATTAATCATTAAAATATAAGTTTCAAAAATTGTAAATTTGTAAAAGACTAAAATCTTTCACAACATGACTTACAGAATTGAAAAAGATACCATGGGCGAAGTTAAGGTCCCTGCCGATAAATTATGGGGTGCACAAACCGAACGTTCACGCAATAATTTCAAGATTGGTGCCCCAGCGTCCATGCCCTTGGAAATTGTATATGGGTTTGCCTATCTTAAAAAAGCGGCGGCATATACCAATCACGAACTTGGTATATTAGCCATTGAAAAACGCGATTTGATTGCCCAAGTATGTGATGAAATTTTAGAAGGTAAGCATGATGATGAGTTTCCGCTCGTGATTTGGCAAACGGGTTCTGGAACGCAAAGTAATATGAATGTGAACGAGGTGATTGCCAACCGAGCGCAACAATTGGCGGGTAAAATAGTGGGTAAGGATGAATCGGTTATAAAAGCAAATGACGATGTGAATAAATCGCAGTCGTCCAATGATACTTTTCCCACAGGAATGCATATCGCTATCTATAAAAAAATTGCAGAAACGACCATTCCGGGAGTCATACAATTAAGAAACACATTAAACAAAAAGGTTGTTGAGTTTAAAGACTGTGTAAAAATTGGTCGTACACACTTAATGGATGCCACTCCCCTAACCCTTGGACAGGAATTTTCGGGATACGTATCTCAATTGGACCATGGTTTAAAAGCTCTACAAAACACCTTGCCACATTTGGCAGAATTGGCATTAGGTGGTACAGCGGTCGGCACAGGTTTAAACACACCTAAAGGCTATGATGTGTTGGTGGCTAAAAACATCGCTCAATTTACAGAATTGCCTTTTGTGACCGCAAACAATAAGTTTGAGGCTTTAGCGGCACACGATGCGTTAGTAGAATCCCATGGCGCCTTAAAGCAATTGGCTGTATCCTTGAACAAAATAGCCAATGATATCAGAATGATGGCGTCTGGACCACGAAGTGGGATTGGAGAAATCATTATTCCTGCCAACGAACCCGGAAGTTCCATTATGCCCGGAAAAGTAAACCCTACCCAGTGTGAAGCCTTGACAATGGTTTGCGCCCAAGTGATGGGTAACGACGTTGCTGTATCGGTTGGTGGCATGCAAGGACATTACGAACTCAATGTATTTAAACCCATGATGGCGGCCAATGTGCTGCAATCGGCTCAATTATTAGGAGATGCTTGTGTGAGTTTTGAAGAACACTGTGCTTCGGGTATCGAACCAAACCATCAAGTAATCAAACAATTGTTGAACAATTCCTTAATGTTGGTAACAGCTCTTAATACCAAAATTGGCTATTATAAAGCCGCTGAAATTGCCAATACCGCTCATAAAAATGGGACGACGTTAAAAGAGGAAGCCATAAATTTGGGCTATGTTACGGCTGAAGATTATGATGCATGGGTAAAACCTGAAGATATGGTGGGTGGCTTGAAATAAAAATAATAACTTTGATATCTAAATCTATTTAATATGAAAACAACTTTACTTTCTATTGCTTTGGGAATCTTTTTTGTCCCCTTACTCCATTCACAAATCTCTTTTTCAAAACACTCAATTAATGCTACAACTGGTACTGGTCCCTATGCCATCGCTTCAGGATTATTAGATGGTGATGCATTTAACGATATTATTATTGGAACAGAAACTGGTAGCTCGTTAGAATGGTATAAAAATAATGGTAATGGCACCTTTACTATTCAGACTGCGATTACGCATACCTTAGTAACTATTTACCATGTTGTAATTGCTGATTTAGATGGGATTAATGGTAATGATATAATAGCGACAGGTTATAATAACGATAAACTGGTATGGTTTCCTAATAACGGTGATGGCACTTTTGGGGCAGAACAAGTAATTTCTAGTGCCATAAATGGTGCGATTTTTATTGCTACTGGAACAATTGATGGTGGTGCGACAATTGATGTTGCCGTTGCCGCATACGATTCTGGAGAGACCGTATGGTTTTCAAATGATGGGACGGGATCATTTACAGGTCCCAATACTATAGCCTCTGATGCTGCAACTTCACCGGGAGCCTTGGATTTAGCAGATTTCGATGGCGATGGTGATCTTGATGCTGTAATTGCAAATTCAGTTGGTGGTACGGTTAAAGTTTATGATAATAGGCTTATACCTGATGGTTCTGTAACTTTTAATGAATACACCAATACGGTTGAAACGAATAATGGGTTTCTTTTTAGTGCCTCTTTTGCAGATGTCAATAATGATGGTGTTTTAGATATTTTAAAATCGAATACTTCTAGCCCGAATACAGGTGTTGCTTTTTACACAAAAGACAGTAATGGAGCTACTACTACATTTACTGAACATTTATTAACATCAACTATTTCTAGACCTTCAATCGCAACTGTTGCCGATCTAGATAATAATATGGTGAATGATTTAATTATTGCCAATGCAGGAACATTGGAAAATGCCATTCTATGGCATGAAATAACTGCCGATGCAACTTCAAGTGAATTTAATGTAGATGTAGATAACCGAATAGTTTATGGAATAACTGTTAACGATTTTGACAATGATGGTGATTTAGATATTGCTTCGGTTGAATATCAATCGAATGACTTAAACTGGTTTGAAAACAATTGGGATACCTTGAGCACACCTTCAAGCAGTTTAACCAACCTGAGTATTTATCCTAATCCAACCCAAGGAAAATTAAATTTCAAAGGTCTTTCAGAACACTTTGAAGTTTCAGTTTATGATATTTTAGGAAAAAACATTTTAAATTCAACTTTAGAAGCAAATGCGTCATTGGATGTTTCAAGACTTCATACTGGAATATATATTTTAAAATTTAAGGATTACAATTCAACTTTTAAATTTGTAAAAGAATAGTTTTTTATTTTAAACATAAAAAAGCAGATGTATTACATCTACTTTTTTGTTCTTAGTTGGTTTGCTATTAATTTTTAAAGAATCTTAACAAGAAATTCAAAAATAGAAAACGTAGGTGACAATAGCATTAACATATGTTAATTGAGTTCCATTATTTTAATTTTTTTCGTATTCGGCTTAATTGTACAGGAGTAATACTTAAATAGGAAGCAATTTGATATTGAGGAATTATTTCATCAATGTAAGGATGTCTTTTTTTAAGTTTTAAATAACGTTGTTTAGCATCTAGAGTTAATAACTCTAGATGTCTTTTTTCATACGTAATAAATATGCTTTCCAAAATCTTATTA
>JBBKXS010000083.1:0-2548 GCA_037969605.1 Flavobacteriaceae bacterium | reverse complement strand
TGGTGTCGTTTCCTTCACTACTCCCACAAAATACGGCTATGGATGTTAAATTATTCATGGTTTTATGGCTTTTAGCATTCGGTCATTACCAAATAAATCTTGTCGTAATTCGACAGATTCAAAATTGAAAGCTTTCAAAAGGTCTTTCATCTCTGCTCCAAGATATTGATTTATTTCGAAGAACAGTATTCCATTTGGCTTCAAGTTATGAACAGCGAACTCACAAATGGCTTTATAAAACAGTAAGGGATCCTCATTTTTTACAAAGAGCGCCAAATGGGGCTCATGTTGTAGGACGTTATTTTTTATAGTCGTTTTTTCCAGTTCTCGAACATACGGAGGATTGGATACAATAAAATCAAACTTTAAATCAGAAAATTCCAAATTCGGATATGTTAGACTTCTGTCTTTGGTTTTCAGGTTTAAAATATCGGCTTCTATACATTCTACCTCGACATCATTTAAATCTGCGTTATCCTTAGTAACTTTTAATGCTTCTGAGCTAACATCCAAGGCATAAACTTTAGCATTTGGTAACTTTTTAGCCAACGAAATGGCGATACAACCGCTACCAGTGCCAATATCTAAAATTTTTGGTAGTTTGGTGTTGGTTGTTGGTTGTTCGGTAATAATCCATTGGACCAATTCCTCCGTTTCAGGTCGAGGGATTAAGGTATACCCGTTCACTTTAAAAGCCAATCCGAAAAACTCGGTTTCACCAATAATATATTGAATGGGTTCTTCTTTTTTTAACCGATTTATAGCTTCAGTGAATTGATTTTGATCAGCATTTGAAAGGTTGAGTTTTGGATGTAATGTAAGTTCAATGGGCTTTATATTGAGATAATGTTCCATTAATAATCTAAAAAAGCTAGCCACCTCTTGTTTACCATAGATAGCATCTAACTGGTTATGAAAATGGTATTGAAGTTCTTTTAAAGTCATAAATCCTTTAGCATCCAAAGATTACAAGAATAGTGACCCGTATCACCCATACGACTGTCCAAAGATCGAAATCCAACTTTGGCATACAGGTTTCTGGCATCTTCCATATAAGGTAAGGTTTCTAGGTAACATTGCTCAAAACCCACACTTTTGGCTTTTTGTAAACAAATTTCCATCATTTGTCGTCCCAAGCCTTTGCCTCTGGCCTCAGGTAGAAAATACATTTTTTGAAGCTCACACACGTTCCCATCAAAATGATCAAGTTGGGCAATTCCTCCACCACCAATAATTCGACCGTTATCTTCAACCACAAAATAGGCTGATGTTGGTTTATCATAAGTTTCTGCCATACAATCCAGTACTTTGTCAGCATAAGCTGTACCTACTTTTGGCACACCAAACTCAATTAAGACTGAACGGATAACTTCAGCAATTTGTTGGTCATCTTTAGTAGTGATTTCTCTAATAACAATATTGTTTTTGCTCACTTTAAAATCTTATTTTTGTGCCTGTGAAGATACATGAAAAATATATAAAACGCTGTATTGAAAATGCCAAAAATGGATTGGGTTTAACACGTCCAAACCCTATGGTTGGCTGTGTGATCGTGTATAAAAATAGCATTATTGGAGAAGGATTTACAAGCGCTTATGGCGGAAATCATGCCGAAGTGAATGCCATTGCATCCGTTTTGGACAAATCTATTTTAAAAGAATCTACTCTTTATGTGACACTTGAACCTTGTAGCCATTTTGGAAAAACCCCACCGTGTACAAAGTTGATAATTGAACATCAAATTCCAAAAGTGGTTATTGGCACCCTTGACACCAACAGCAGAGTCTCTGGTAAAGGCATTGAAGCCTTAAGAGCTGCAAGATGTGAGGTTACTGTTGGAGTTTTAGAAGACGTATGCAAGACACATCACAAACGCTTTTTTACATTTCATAATAAACGACGTCCATACATTATATTAAAATGGGCCGAAACTAAAGATGGTTTTATTGCACCACAAGCTAAAGATTCTCAAAAACCAGTATGGATCACCAATGACATTTCAAGGCAGTTAGTCCATAAATGGAGAGCCGAAGAACATGCCATTTTAGTGGGGACGAATACCGTTTTGGAAGACAATCCTAGTTTGACGGTTAGAAATTGGACAGGACAGAATCCGATTAGAATAGTTTTGGATAAGGAAAACAAACTCCCAAAAGATTGCAATGTTTTCAATAATGAAGCTGAAACACTTGTCATTTCAAAAAATGATATCGATTTCAAAAAACATATTGGCTCTAAAATCTGTACTGTCTTATATAAAAAGGAGATACAATCCGTGATTATTGAAGGTGGAAGCAAAACACTACAAACGTTTATTGATGAAAATCTTTGGGACGAAGCTAGAGTATTTATAGGCAAAATGAAATTTGACCAAGGCGTCAAAGCACCCAAACTGTCGGGAACATTAATTTCTGAACGCTCGATTGTGGATGACCTTCTTAAAACGTACATCAATGATTAAAGCCTTAATTTTTGATTTCGGAAATGTTTTTTTAAATCTAAACTTGGAAAAAGCAATGCAAGACTCTTTAAGTTTATTTGGAATAGA
>JBBKXS010000082.1:0-5740 GCA_037969605.1 Flavobacteriaceae bacterium | reverse complement strand
TTGTTGGAGAATGCCATTGATGCCGAAGCCACCCAAATTAAACTTATTGTTAAAGATGCCGGAAAAACTCTAATTCAGGTTATCGATAACGGAAATGGAATGAGTGCTACCGATGCACGGTTGAGTTTTGAACGTCATGCGACTTCAAAAATCCGTACTGCCGAGGATTTATTTAGTTTGCATACCAAAGGGTTTAGGGGAGAGGCCTTGGCAAGTATTGCGGCCATTGCCCATGTTGAACTTAAAACTAAGCAAGAAAGCGAAGAGCTAGGTACTCAAATCACCATTGAAGGTAGCCAGGTCATATCTCAAGAAGTTACAGTAACACCTCAAGGAACAACAATTGCTGTCAAGCATTTATTTTTCAATATACCTGCACGTCGAAATTTTTTAAAATCAAATACTGTCGAGCTGCGCCATATAATAGATGAATTCCATCGTGTGGCCCTAGTGCACCATAACATTGTATTTGTGATGTACAACAATGGGAGCGAACTTTTTAACTTGCCTTCCAGCAATTACAGACAACGTATTGTAAATGTGTTTGGAGGAAAAACCAATGAAAAATTGGTGCCAGTGAGTGAAACAACGGAGGTATTAAAAATTACCGGATTTGTTGCAAAACCTGAATTTGCTAAAAAATCTAAAACCGAGCAGTTTTTCTTTGTAAACGATAGGTTTATAAAAAGCGCGTATCTCAATCATGCTATACAATCTGCTTTTGAAGGCTTGATAAAATCAGATCATCATCCCAGTTATTTTTTAAACCTTTCAGTCGATTCAAAATCAATTGATATCAACATCCATCCAACAAAAACCGAAATAAAATTTGATGACGAGCATACGCTTTATGCCATTTTGCGTTCTTCGGTAAAACACAGTTTGGGTCAATTCAATATTGCACCAGTTTTGGATTTTGAAAGCAATACAAATCTGGATACTCCATATAGCTATAAGAATAAATTGGCAACGACACCAATGGTTGAGGTCGATCGGGATTTTAATCCGTTTAGGGAAGAGAAGTCTCAAAAAGGAATGGCTGCTCATTTCAAAAAGGAACCCATTGCACAATGGGAAAGTCTTTATGTAGGGCTGGAGTCTAAAGGCACACGTGCCAAACATGATTTTAGCGAAGTGGAATTTGAAAGTGACCATAAAACGCATCACATGTTTAATGATGGAACACAAGTAGCTTCGCAGGCCACCTATCAATTTCAGAATAAATATATTATTAGCACGATTAAATCCGGTATGCTGGTTATCGATCAATATCGAGCCCATCAGCGCGTCTTGTATGAAAATTTGTTAAAAAACTTGACCATAAAGGAAGCCATGAGCCAACAATTATTGTTTCCTTTACTATTGCATTTTTCATTGACCGAAATCAATATTATCAAACAGCTAAAGGAAGATTTGGAACATACAGGATTTATTTTTTCGAAGATTGATGGTGATACCATAGAAATTACAGGAGTACCGGTTAATGTGCCTGAGAGTGAAATTTCAAGTATTTTAGAATATCTGATTCATGATGTGGAGCAAGAAGTTCCAGATAGCAATTTTAGTGCTGTGGATTTATTGGCCAAATCGATGGCCAAAAGTTTGGCCATAAAAAGAGGGCAACCTTTAACCCATTTAGAGCAGGAACATTTGGTGAATAGCTTATTTGCCTGTAAGGAACCCTCTGTATCACCAACCAACAGAGCCACGTTTATCACCATGAGTGTGGACGAGCTCGACAAAAAATTTATGTAAATTATGATGAGAATTTCCGATACGGTAAAGCATTTGATTATTGTTAATGTGATCATGTTTATAGGAACTCTATCCATTGGAAATGGCGAACTATTTTTCAAATGGTTTGCTCTGTATTTCCCAAAAAACAACATGTTTGAACCTTGGCAAGTAGTAACTCACATGTTTATGCACGCTAATTTTATGCATATTTTCTTTAATATGTTTGCCTTATGGATGTTTGGCTCAGCTGTGGAAAACCAATTGGGAGCTAAAAAATTCCTATTTATTTATTTTTCAGCTGGGTTGGGAGCGGTATTGTTTCAATTAGGATTTTACTATTTTAATTATATACCTATTGAAAGTGAATTAGTTCAATCTGGACTTTCTCCTGATGACATTCATTTTATGTTGAGTAATAATCAATTGATAAATAGTGTTACAGCAACCCAAAAATTACAGCTTCAAAATTTATTTAGTATTTTAAATGCTTCCATGGTAGGCGCATCAGGTTGTATCATGGGTGTTTTAGCCGCTTTTGGGATGATGAATCCAGAAGCCAAATTGATGATGATATTTTTGCCTATTCCCATAAAAGCCAAATACTTTATTCCAGGAATCATTATTTTGGATTTAATTTCTGGAATAACAGGTCAATCGTTCTTTAGTCCAAGTAATACAGCTTACATGGCTCACGTAGGTGGTGCATTAACAGGATTCTTTATCATGTGGTATTGGAGAAAAAATCAATTCAACAAAAACCGCTGGAACTAAATGACTTCGCTTAAACAGGATATAAAGGAGAAAATAAGACGTCTCAACGTTTTTGAAAAGATCATTATCATTAATGTGGTCATATTTGTGGTGGGTTGGTTAATTTTCAATATTCAACACATACATAGAGAAGATAGCTTATCATGGTTGGAATTGCCTAAAAGCTTTTCAGAATTTATAGTCAAACCTTGGTCAATATTTACCTATGGATTTATACATTACGGATTTTTTCATATCCTGTTTAATCTTTTGGTGCTCTATTTTGTGTCCCGAACTATGGTCAATGTGTTTAGTACAAAACTTTCGATAAATATTTATTTTTTGGGAATTTTGGTTGGGGGTCTTTCTTTTTTGTTGGTTTACAATATACTACCATCCTCCCTTTCCAAAGACGTTGGTTCATTGGTCGGAGCATCAGCTGGAGTGAGGGCTTTACTTATTTTTATCTGTGCGTATATGCCCAATAGAGAAGCTAGATTTTTTATGATTTCCATTAAACTATGGCAGATTGGTATAGCCATTTTTATTTTGGATGTTGTTGGCCTGTTCAGTATTAATCAGGGAGGTAATGTAGCTCATATTGGCGGCAATCTTTTAGGTTATCTATACGCCATTCAATTGCAAAAGGGAACTGATATAGGCAAAGGTTTTGAACGATTTACGGATAGTATAGCCAACCTTTTTAAAGCAAAATCACCTTTAAAAACCGTTCATAAAAGCAAAAAGAAAGCATATGCAGGACATAATAAAAATGAGTTTAATGAGTTTAGCAAGCAAAAACGTATCGATCTTATTTTGGATAAAATCAGTAAAAGTGGTTATGAAAGTTTAACCAAGGAAGAAAAAGAATTTTTATTTAGGTCCGGAAAGGATTGAGGATATATGAAACAACTTAGGTTCTTAGACAAAGCAATGTTCTTTGTGAATTCATTAGCGGCGACCATGTTGTTACTTTCCTATATTTTACCCTATATTGAGCCCAAAAAATTTCCAATACTTTCGGTTTTAAGTTTGGCGGTTCCTTTTTTGATCATCTTGAATCTTCTTTTTTTGGTCTATTGGTTGCTTCAAGTTAAAAAGAAATTATTGCTATCGTTAAGTATTCTTTTTATAGGTTTTATTTTTTTAAGCCCACTTTACAAATTTTCCCCATCAAAGCATATAGACGATTCTGAAAACCTAGCTGTAATGAATTACAATGTGAGGCTATTTAATTTTTTTGAATGGATTCCAGACACCAATATAAAACAAAAGATAACAGATTTTATTATTGAAAAACAACCTGATGTGTTGTGTATACAGGATTATAGACCAATTGAAACCCTGCAAATAAATGGATATTATAAATACGAAGTAGTCTCAGGTAAAAAAGTAACGAATGGACAGGCTATTTTTTCTAAATACCCAATAGTAAATAGTGGTTCTTTGAAATTTCCAAATACCTCTAATAATGCAATTTTTGTGGATATAGTTAAAGCTCGTGACACCATAAGAATTTATAATCTGCACCTTCAATCCATGAGGATTAACCCGACAGAGGAAAAATTGGATATAGAATCTTCGGAATACCTTTTGAAACGTGTAAGCAAAGCGTTTAAACTTCAACAATCTCAATCCGAATTGTTTTTGGCACATAAAGCCCGATGCCGATATAAAATGATCATTTGTGGGGATTTCAACAATACGGCCTATTCTTACGTGTACAAAGAAATTAAAGGGGATTTACAGGACGCTTTTGTTGAAGCAGGAAACGGATTTGGTCGTACATTCAATTTTAAATTTTTTCCAGTGCGTATTGATTTTATTTTAGCGGATGAAAATTTTGATATCAATGCCTTTAAAACCTTTGATGTTGAACTTTCCGATCATTATCCGATCATGGCTAAAGTAAAACTGAAATAAAGTTTACATGTACATCCCTGAATAGAGTTGACCGTTTTTTAGTTATTAATTTCATTGTTAAAAATAGTCATTATAGGTCTATCTTCAGGTTTTAGGGTTAACCAATATTTTTCAAAATTATTTGGGCTCATTTTCGGTAAATTTTTATGTGTTCTTTTTTCATTGTAGTTATACACAGCTTTTGCCACGCATTTTTTTAATTGAAAGAATGTTTTTGGTTTCCAGTAGTTTAAATACTCTTCCTTTATAGTTCTGTTGATACGTTCTGCATAAGCATTATCTAATCCGCTAAAAGACATGCTTATTTTTGTTCCATTGTTTACCAATAAATCTATATACTCATGATAAGTGTATTGACTGCCTCTATCCGAATTATGAAACTCAGGTGCATTGTTTTCCTTTAGTGCCATTTTAAGAGTGTCTAAATTGGCCTGTGCCCTCATATTGTCAGAGGCCATAAATCCAACAATCTTTTTTGTATAAACATCTATTATAAACACAGCGTAATAATGTTTGCCGTTAAGGGGCAAATAGGTAATGTCCGATTGCCATACTACATTTGGTGCATTTATTCGCAGACCTTTTATTAGATTGGTATAGAATTTTTTACCCGCTATTGTCGTGCGCTTATAATTCCTTTTCTTTTTTATCCTGTAACCCAGACCCATCATCGTTTCTATAAACCGATCTCGACCTATAAAATCTGGATATAAGATATCGTACATCTTTTCTACTCCACAACCAGGATGGTCTGCCCGAAGATCATCTGCCTCTAAAATCAGTTGAGGCACTCGGCTATCAAAAATAGCTTGCCGCTGAGCATACTGACTAACGGCTTGTTTACTTATGCCTATGGTTTTATAAAGCTGGTTCATACTAAAGCTCATTGTTTCTTTATTTGTCCTAAACCAGTTGATTGTGGAGTGTTGAAGTTTTTTTTGATATCAATATTTAACTCATCTTTTGCGATATCGATCATCTTCTCCAAATAATCTATCCTTATTTGTTTGCGTCCAACTATCGCTTCAAGCTCTTTTATACGTGCTTGTTGTTCTTTCATCTTTTGGGCACTACTGTTTTTCATCTCTACAACTCTTGAACCTTTTTCGTTAAAGGTAGAAAATTTATAAATCCATCGATAAATACTCACATTACCAACACCATGTAATTTTTCTAATTGTAACACACTAAATTGTCCAGATTCAAAGTCTTTTACAATTTGTCGTTTAAATTCTTCCGAATAAATTCGTTGCTTTTTTAATAGTTTAATGTTTGCTTTCATAAGTATACACTTTGTTTAAAGTGGTCAACCTATATCAGGGACATACAA
>JBBKXS010000081.1:0-3455 GCA_037969605.1 Flavobacteriaceae bacterium | reverse complement strand
TGTATAATAATACTGATTTAATTTTCTTTATAAACTTTACTTAACTTTTCTTTTTGGTCCTTGGCGATCTCTTTATTTCTCTTTAAAGTGACTTCAAAATCTTGCAAACGCTTTTCAGCTTCTGCAATTTTAGCCTCTCGCTTTAATACTTCTTCATTGCTTAATTTACCCTCTGCTTTGGCTTGAGAAAGTCTGTTTTTAGCTATCTGAATACGTTCTCTCCCTTTTCTTAAGAATTCTTCCTTTCTTGCAATGTCTTCTTGGTGGGATTCAATTTTTTCCTTGGCATCTGCGGCTCGAGCCATACCAAACTCACGCCCTTCCAAACCGTCTTTATGTTTACCATAAGCATGGCCTTGACCTTGGTTATCTTCAGAGTTAATTTTATTGTTGGCTTTATCCTTCATCTCCTTGTGGTGGCCTTGTCCGTCATCATCATAATCCTCCTCAATCTTCTCGATTTTGTCCTTGTGTTTTTCTTTAATCTCTTTTACTTCTTCTTGGTGTTCTTTTTTTATATCCTTAACCTGCTCCTTCATTTCTTGAGATTTTTCATCAACTTCTTTTCTCATTTTTTCTTTCTCAACCTTAACCTTTTCTTTTTTCTCTTCACTTTTTTCTTGTGCAAAAGTGGTTTGTATGCCTATAACAACAAACAAGGCACTAAATATTAATATTTTTTTAATATCATTCATAACGTTAATTTTTAATTTTTTTTTTAATTAATACTATCCAAAGCCTCTATGGCTACTTCTAACTTTTTGGTACTCTCATCCAGCGATTCAGCTGCTTGGTCTATTTCAGATTCTATAGCCTCAATTTGAGCGACAGCTTGTCTGGTTTCTTCTTCTTCTTTTTTAGTATCTCGGCATGAAACAAGCCCAAGAACGAATAGGATAACTAATAATTTAGATATTGATTTCATAGTAATTTTTTATTTAGTTTTAAAGGTACAAAATACTAAGCATTGTTTGAATGCTATCTGCATTCTTTTATCTTTGTCGTTCGAATTAAAAACAGAGAATGAAAATTTCATATAATTGGCTGAAACAATTTATTAAAACAGATTGGTCTCCTGAAAAAACTGGGGAACTCCTTACCGATTTAGGATTGGAAATTGAAGGTATTGAAGCTTTTCAATCTGTAAAAGGCGCTCTTGAAGGTATTGTAGTTGGCGAGGTATTGACCTGTGTTCAACACCCTAACGCCGACCGATTAAAGCTGACTACCGTGACCATTGGTTCTGGAGAACCTTTACAAATTGTATGCGGCGCTCCTAATGTGGCTGCGGGACAAAAAGTACCTGTTGCTACCATAGGAACCACATTGTATACTGATAAAGGCGAAGCTTGGACCATTAAAAAAGGAAAGATTAGAGGCGAAGAAAGTCATGGCATGATCTGCGCAGAGGATGAGATGGGTCTAGGGACTTCACATGATGGTATCCTCGTTCTTGACAAAAAGCTTGAAGTTGGCACCTTGTTATCCGATATTTTTAAAGTTGAAAATGACCATGTGTTTGAAATAGGCTTGACACCAAACCGAGCAGATGCTATGAGTCATTATGGTGTTGCCCGTGACCTCAAAGCAGGATTGATTCAAAAAGACATCAATAAAGAACTTATAACACCTTCAGTTAGTGCATTTCATGTAGATAACAGAACCCTAAAGATAGATGTAGATGTTATTAATAAAGACCTTGCGCCCCGCTATTGTGGCATCACCATTTCTGGTTTAAAAATTGAGGAATCCCCAACTTGGTTACAAAATAGATTGAAAGCTATTGGTATTACACCAAAAAATAATGTAGTTGATGTTACTAATTATGTGCTGCATGAACTGGGGCAGCCCTTACATGCCTTTGATGCCCTAAAAATTAAGGGCAACAAAGTAATCGTTAAAACCCTGCCAAAAGGCACCAAATTTGTAACGTTGGACGAAGTGGTACGTGAACTTCATGAAGAAGACCTTATGATTTGTGATGCCGAAAAACCCATGTGCATTGCTGGCGTTTTTGGGGGTATTACATCTGGAGTGACCGAAAATACCACGAGTATCTTTTTGGAAAGCGCCTATTTTAATCCCATCAGTATCCGCAAATCTGCCAAGCGACATGGTTTGAACACCGATGCATCCTTTAGGTTTGAAAGAGGCATTGATCCTAACATTACTGAATATGCTCTGAAACGGGCAGCCTTATTGATTCTTGAAGTCGCTGGGGGCGAAATTACCAGTGATTTGGTTGATATGTATTCTAAAAAAATAGAAGATTATCAGGTCAGGTTAAGCTTTGAAAATGCACAAAAATTAATCGGTGAAGAAATTCCTAAAGAAATTATCAAACGCATCCTCATGTCTCTTGACATTAAAATAAATAATGTTACCGAAACAGGTTTAGGACTCACTATACCGGCATACAGAAACGACGTTACTCGTGAAGCCGATGTGATTGAAGAAATCCTTCGAGTTTATGGCTACAATAATATCAATACCACCGAAAAACTAAATGCTTCCATTTCAAAATCATCTCGATTCGAAGATTATAAATTGCAGAATATTGTCAGTGATCAATTAGTAGCCCAAGGTTTTTTTGAAACCCTTTCCAATTCGCTGACCTCACCTAAATATATAAAATTGAGTGAGCAGTTTAAGCGAGAGCATAATGTAGAAATATTGAATCCTCTAAGCAAGGATTTAAGTGTCTTGCGCCAGACCCTTTTGTTTAATGGACTGGAAGCTGTTAGTTATAATAGCAACAGAAAGCGAAACGATTTGAAACTATTTGAATTTGGTAAAACCTATCACAACTATAATGGTAATCGTGAGGAACATAAACATCTATCCGTTTTTGTGACTGGAAATCGGTTTGACGACCGATGGACAACACCCACCCAAAAAAGCGATTTCTTTTATCTGAAAGGTACACTTACGTCCCTTTTAGGCCGTCTTGGAATGACACAACTTCAGTCTTCCCCAATACAAAATGATGTATTTAGTGAAGGAATTACATTATCCACTGGAAAAACAAACTTGGTTGATTTTGGTTTGGTCAATAAAAAGATTTTAAAACATTTTGATATTTCACATGATGTCTTGTTTGCCGATTTTCATTGGGACAACGTAATTGAAATGGCAAAACACAACACCATAATTTTTAAAGATCTACCAAAATATCCAGAAGTACGTCGCGATTTTGCTTTATTATTGGACGACCATATTACTTTCGAGCAAATTGACAACATTGCAAAGCAAACCGAAAGAGAACTCCTTAAAGAAGTAGATTTGTTTGATGTATACCAAGGTAAAAATCTACCTAAAGGCAAAAAGAGCTATGCAGTAAGTTTTACCATTCAAGACGAAAACAAAACACTTACCGATAAGCAAATTGACAAAATAATGGCTAAACTACAGACAAATTTTGAACAACAGCTTGGAGCCGAATTGAGATAGTAACG
>JBBKXS010000080.1:0-3674 GCA_037969605.1 Flavobacteriaceae bacterium | reverse complement strand
TAAATTTGTAGGACACAGTTTTTAAATTAATTTAATATTAAATCATAAATACTATGAGTAATCACAATGGCAATGGAATGGGTAAATGCCCTGTCATGCATGGCGGAAACACGACTACCGAAAAATCGGTAACGGACTGGTGGCCCAATGCACTAAATCTGGACATTCTTCATCAGCACGACACCAAAACTAACCCCTTAGGTAAAGACTTCAACTATCAAGAAGAGCTAAAAAAATTAGATGTGAAGGCATTGAAAAAAGACCTTCATCATTTAATGACCGATAGCCAAGACTGGTGGCCTGCAGATTGGGGACATTATGGAGGACTTTTCATTCGTATGTCTTGGCATGCAGCAGGTTCATATAGAATTGCCGATGGCCGTGGTGGTGGTGGTACTGGAAACCAGCGTTTTGCACCCTTAAATTCGTGGCCCGATAATGTGAGTTTGGACAAAGCAAGACGTTTATTATGGCCAATTAAGCAAAAATATGGAAACAAAGTAAGTTGGGCCGATTTAATTATTCTAGCTGGAACCATCGCTTATGAGAGTATGGGTTTGAAAACCTTTGGTTTTGCTTTTGGTCGAGAAGATATATGGAGTCCAGAAAAGGATACCTATTGGGGAGCTGAAAAGGAATGGTTGGCACCAAGTGATGGACGATATGAAAATGTGGATAAGCCTGCAACCATGGAGAATCCATTGGCGGCTGTGCAAATGGGATTAATTTATGTAAATCCACAAGGTGTAAACGGTAAACCAGACCCACTAAAAACTGGAGCTCAAGTGCGTGAAACGTTTAAACGTATGGCAATGAACGATGAAGAAACCGTTGCTTTAACTGCTGGTGGACACACTGTAGGGAAAACGCATGGAAATGGAAATGCCGATATTTTAGGTCCTGATCCCGAAGCTGCGCCAGTAGAAGAACAAGGTTTTGGATGGGCTAATCCAACCAGAACTGGTAAAGGCCGTGATGCGGTTACTAGTGGATTGGAAGGGGCATGGACCACACATCCCACCAAATGGGATAATGGCTTCTTTGAGATGTTGTTCAACCATGAGTGGGAATTACGAAAAAGCCCAGCAGGTGCTTGGCAATGGGAGCCCGTAAGTATAAAAGAAGAAGATAAACCAGTGGATGTGGAAGACATGACTACACGTCTCAATCCCATGATGACCGATGCGGATATGGCTATGAAAGTCGATCCAATATATAAAGAGATTTCGTTGAAATTTAAGAATGATTTTGACGCCTTCTCAGATGCCTTTGCCCGTGCTTGGTTTAAGTTAACACATAGAGATTTGGGGCCTAAAACACGCTATTTTGGTCCTGATGTACCCGAAGAAGATCTCATTTGGCAAGATCATGTTCCTCAAGGAAAAAAAGATTATGATATCGATGCTGTTAAATCTAAGATTGCAGCTTCTGGTCTTTCCATTTCTGAAATGGTTTCAACCGCTTGGGATAGTGCCAGAACATTTAGAGGTTCTGATTTCAGAGGAGGTGCCAATGGGGCGCGTATTCGTTTAACACCACAAAAAGACTGGGAAGGGAATGAGCCAAAACGCTTAGCTAAAGTACTTTCAGTATTGGAGCCTATTGCTTCCAAATTTGGTATTAGTGTTGCCGATACCATTGTATTGGCTGGAAATATAGGTGTTGAAAAAGCAGCAAAAAATGCTGGGATGGATATTACGGTTCCATTTGCTCCAGGACGAGGTGATGCCACAAATGAGATGACAGATGCTGAATCTTTCGAAACCCTCGAGCCATTAGCCGATGGGTATAGAAACTGGCAGAAAAAAGACTATCTGGTAAGTCCTGAAGAACTGATGCTTGACCGCACCCAGTTAATGGGACTGACAGCTCCTGAAATGACCGTACTAGTGGGTGGTATGCGTGTGATGGGAACCAATTATGGTGGTACAAAACACGGCGCGTTTACCAATACCGAAGGTGCTTTGACCAACGATTTCTTTGTGAATCTTACCGATATGGCTTATAAATGGAAATCTGCGGGTCATAATGTTTATGAAATTATGGATCGCAAAACTGGGAATATAAAGTGGACAGCAAACCGTATTGATTTAGTGTTTGGTTCAAATTCTATTTTAAGAGCTTATGCCGAAGTGTATGCACAACAGGATAGCAAAGAAAAGTTTGTAAAGGACTTTGTATCTGCTTGGACCAAGGTCATGAATCTTGACCGATTCGATTTGTCTAAATCATAACATACAATAGCATAAAAGTTATTTAAAACAAAGGTGGTCTGGTAACGGATCACCTTTTTTAATTCTAAATTCTAATGGTATTAAGAATTTGTCGAGCTTACCCATTACTAGATTTACGAACTAAATTGTGAGAATCATGTAACTCCTTTAAAATATCATGTAACACCTCCGTTATTAACGAACCTATCTTTGAAGCGTGAAATATTTCACACCCAAATAATATAAAAATATATGAAAATTAGAAAATTTTTAACAGCCATAGTAATGGTTTCAGTTGTCGTATTCACTAGTTGTAGCAATAACGATGATATTATTAGTACACCGCCTGCCACTGTTAATGAAACCTATCCTACTAATAATGCATCTGGAGTTTCACGTAATACAGTCATTACAGCAACATTCCTCGGGTCTATGGATGCAACAACGATAACAACGTCCAGTTTTATTGTAAAACAGGAAGCAACCAATGTTTCTGGTTCTGTTAGTTTTTCTGGAGATACTGCAACCTTCACACCAACAAATAATTTAACTGCTGGTAAAGTTTATACGGCCACTATAACTACTGCTGTAAAAGACCTTTCGGGTCAAGCCATTGAAGCTGATATGGTATGGAATTTTACAACTGGAGGCACTATAACTACGCTTAGTGCGGTAAATCTGGGTGCTTCAGCAAATTATGTTATTTTAGCTAAATCAGCTATTAATAATTCGTCAACTTCAACCATTGTTGGTGATTTGGGAATAAGCCCTGCTGCAACGTCTTATGTTACTGGATTAGCATTAACCAACGCTACGGGATATGCCACATCGGCGCAGGTTACAGGAAAAGTATTTGCAGCTGACATGGCTGTTCCTACTCCAACTAATTTAACCCTAGCGGTTGAAAATATGATTACGGCTTACAACAATGCAGCGGGTAGACCTTCACCTGATTTTGTTGAATTAGCAGGAGGAAACATTGGTGGAAAAATACTTACACCAGGTCTATATAAATGGACTACTTCAGTTACCATTCCGTCATCAATAACCATTACTGGTACAGCAACTGATGTTTGGATATTCCAGATTGCAGGCGACCTTAGTATGAGCACCGCTATTAATATAACTTTAGCAGGAGGCGCTCAAGCCAAAAACATTTTCTGGCAAGTAGCTGGTCAAGCAACTTTTGGAACAACATCACATTTTGAAGGTAATCTACTTTCGATGACTGGAATTACATTACAAACTGGTGCGACCATGACTGGAAGAGCCCTTGCACAAACTGCAGTTGTTCTTGACGGAAGCTCGGTTACGAAGCCACAATAATATTTGAAAAGGAAATTATAATAACTAAAGAGGTGGTCCGAAAGGATCACCTTTTTTTTATGGTTTATAATACAGTTTGAAGTTGAAAACAGAAATTTAGACCTGATTTTAGTGGTAAACATGCAACCTCTTTGT
>JBBKXS010000079.1:0-4334 GCA_037969605.1 Flavobacteriaceae bacterium | reverse complement strand
TAGGTTGGTCATGCAGTTTTTGGCGAATGTGCAGTCGTACTGCGGGACGTTGGGAACATTTAGCTTGTGCAGGTGGCACGTAGTGCCGCACAAGCGTGCCGCAGGCATTGTTCCCAACTACTTATATGCGGACCTCTATTAATATTATACCCAGTATTTTGCGGGATAATAGGAATTTAGTCCGCTTAAATAATTTAAAGTGTCAACAAGTAATTAATTGTCAGAGAGAGTTTAAATATACTAAACCATTATAAAGTATGCCTTTATTTTTAAAATAAAAGCCAAAACTTTATTAACAGTTTTAATAACAATGGTACCTGTAGCGCATAAAAAACAAACCCTCCCACCAGTATCATAATAGCAATACCAATGGAAGGGTTTTAAAAAAATCTAAATGCAATTATCCGGCAACGGCCACATACATGGCTTGCCCTTGGGCAAGTTCATACAGTTGGCTGTTAATCTCCTGATAAAATACAATGCCAATCCCCACAAATACCGAAATATCAGCAGGAATCGTGGCTCCGGTCATCAATACCACCGAAAGGTCGATCGGGCTCGCTACGGGCGCGTTCAACGGGAACGCAGCCGAATACACATTCCCACTCGTACCATCAAGCGTACCGTCAACAGGCTGGTACTTTTCGTCAGTAAAATGATACTCAAAATTACTCACATAACCCGCAGCAAGCACCAACTTAAAATGGCTGGCACCATCTGGCGCTTTAATCAACGCATCGGGGCTAAATCCTGGTAGCGACCAAGTGACACTGTTGCGGTCAACACTAATCTCAGGCCATGCAGCAAGATAATAAAACCGCGAACTAAAGGCATCCTCAAAATTGAATTCAAAACCCTTGATCAAGTCAAGATGATCCGAAATGTTAAGGTCGCGCTCACCCCTATTTCCGGCGCCATTCCTAACGATGCGCTTCATGATTCCGGTCATCCTACTGTTCAAATAGGTATCACCAAACTTCTGTGCAGGGCCCGAAAAGGCTGTTCTAAATGATTTTGCCGCAGTGGCAGCACCCCCAAACTCACGCATGTTCTCACGGGTGCGTTTGTACTTCGGATCGTGCATGATCCGAGCTCTCGAAACCGACGACTTGGTCTTTACCAAGCTCTCGCCGTTACGTCTATAAAAGGTCAGGTTGTCCAACGTGCCTTCTAGCTTTACGAAACTATTGTTTTTTGCCATAATACATAATGTTTTGCATGCCTTATGGGCATTGGCATTTCACCAATAAGGCATGAGGTTAATAATGGGACATAAACATAAAATGTCAATATCCAGATTTGGTTGTCATAAATAATTAAAAAATAATTCGGGACTTCGAAGTCATCAGGAATTCCCTTAAGCTATTCGCGAACAAGCTTTTAGAAACCACTTGACGCAGCAAATCAAAAAAATTAAAATGTAATAACCAAATAATTTTTTAACTATTTTATTGAATATAAAAAACCAATACTTCATATACATTGAATTATTTGCAATAAAATGACCTGTTTTATCAAATAAATTGCAGTATCATCATCTTAACACGAATTCACTTTCAAAACAATCTAATAAATGGCTCAAAAAAATAATCGCAGTTTTTTCAACAAATTGGCCCATAAAGGCCATTTTTTGTTGGATATAATCCCTAAAAAATGATGTCCCATTAAACAATTTGGCGCACTTAGGGCCTAAATCTCACCTCCAGTGATGGCTTATCTAGGGTTTACGCCCTGTTACATCCCTGTCTGCCCCGTGTTGATCTCGTGTAAATTCCGTCGCCTGCTCAATAAGTCCCCTTAAAATCCTATACCTTTACCCCTATGCATCCACAAAACCCCTATCAAGACCGCTATGATCTTAAACGCTTGGCCAAACAGCATACGGCCTTGCAACAACATATCGTTTTAAATCCCTCTGGTGAGAACAGCATCGATTTTAGTGATTCCAACGCGGTGTATGCCTTAAATAAAGCCATCCTTTTGGCCGATTTTAAACTCACGGCCTATGAGTTGCCAACTGGCTATCTCATCCCCCCTATTCCCGGACGCTTGGATTATCTGTTGCATGTACGGGATCTGCTTTCAGAACTATTTAACCGCGGTGCAGATGCGAAACTACGTGGGTTGGATATTGGTACAGGTGCCAATGGGATTTATGGTATTCTGGGGGCACAACATTTTAACTGGACCATGGTCGGCACCGACTGTGACGCCAAGGCAGTAGCCATAGCCAGAGCGAATATGCAGCATACAAAATCATTACAGGACAAGGTTGAGATCCGCCACCAAGAGACTAAAGGGTTTCTATTTAAAACCATGATCCACCGCAATGAGCGATTTGATTTTACGGTTTGCAATCCGCCGTTTCATGCCTCCAGGGAAGACGCCGTAAAAGGGTCCCTTAGAAAACTTAAAAATTTAGGTAACACCAACCAAAAAGAGCTTTCGCTTAATTTTGAGGGACAGGCCAACGAGCTTTGGTGCAATGGCGGAGAAGCGCTGTTTATTAAACGCTTAATAAAGGAGAGTGTGTTGTTTAAAGATCAGGTCCGTGTATTTACCAGTTTGGTAGCCAGAGCAGAGCACCTCCCTAAGATTGAAAAACAACTCAAAAAAGCACAGGCGAGTTACCGCATCGTCCCCATGTCGCAAGGGCATAAAAAAGGCCGGTATGTGATGTGGTGGTTTGAGTGAGACCCTTCGACCCGCCTGCGTCGGGCAGGCAAGTTCAGGGTGACAAGTTAACCAGTAATGGTAGTGTTCTCGACACTTCGGCCCGCCTGCGTCGGGCAGGCAAGCTCCAAGCGGTATACTATAGTATAAAATAAAGATAATAACACTTAAGTTCATCCAGTAGATGAAGCAATTTATAAGAATTATAGCGCGTTGGCGATTAATGCATGTTTGGCAACTTACAAGGTGAAGCTATTGCTGTGCGTAATCAGCATCGTTTTCTCCTTCTCCTATAGGTTCTTTACCAGTTCTTACATAACCCACATTTGTTTTTTGAGAATAACTAAAATAAATTGGTTTTTCATTTCTCAAAAGGTCTATAACATTGGGATACATTGACAAACGGTAGCGCAAGTACACTAATTTAGAATTAACGTCGTAATAATTTTCGGGAAGCTTTTTATTATCGGGATAGAAATTTAACTGCAAATTAAAATCATCATCATGATAACATTTGATAATGATATTCGGGTAAATAAGGTGCTCTTTGGTATGTCCGGATTGAAAGTGAACCCAATACTGGTTTATTTCGCTAATTATTAACTTCATTGTGTCTAAATTTAGATTGGTTAATTAGGCTACAAGTTAAAGATTTTTTCTCAATATCTATGAGATTCTGAAAAAAAGAAGTCGGTTTATCTTACAAATAGTATTTTTTTCCCTGATGACTAAAGGGCTCAAAATGTGCCATTGATTTTTTTTTAATTAAGTCTAGAATTCGAGATAAGCTACGCTAATCTTCGATTTCATGAAGGCCACTAAAAAGCATAAGTTGAATATCAAAATAACCTTGAAATACCTTGCTATTCTTTAATGTCATCAATGGCTGGTGCTTTCCACTTTACGGTACCAATTTTTTTGGAATTGGCCAGTTTGGTAGCAGTTCCAGATCTCCTTTTATCGTAAATCATGGCAGCTGTCATGATTAAACTGGTCCCTATAATCACGAATAATAAAATACCTGGTTCAAAACTTTCAATTTGCGCCTCTACAGGAATGGCATAAAACAGTAATACGGTGATGAGTCCGCGTGGGGCGATAAAGAGCTGTGGCAGAATATCACTGCCAATAAACACGCGTAATAGCACAAACCTAATGGCATAAATAGAGGCGATAATTAAAAGACTAATTAAAGCCACATCCAAATTAAAAAGGGATGCCACAGCAATGGTTAAACCAAATATCACAAAGAAAAAGGTACGCACTACAAAGGCCGTTTCAAGGGTGATAATATGCAACTCATGATAAATTTGATGCGCTTTTTCGTAGTGTAAAAATTTGGCGAGTTTCCCTGAGAAGAATAGTTTCATGTTCGCAATGACCAAGCCGAAAATTAAAATAATAATGAGTGAGGAAAGGTGCATCTTTTTACCCAATGCATATAATAACAAAAGCACCGCAATCAATAAAAATAATTTGGCCTGACTTTTTATTTTCTGAAATATTAAAATAATCCCATAGCTTGCCACTAACGATATGACAATGGTTAACAAAATATTCCCAGTAAAGCCAACGACACCACTATCTTGAGCTGGATTTAATTTTCCTACTAAATAATAAAACATCATAATGCCCATGATATCTGAAAAGGTACTTTCGTA
>JBBKXS010000078.1:0-5721 GCA_037969605.1 Flavobacteriaceae bacterium | reverse complement strand
CCCCAATAAAACCAGCAGCTGGTGGATACGGTGATGGATCTTGAATTTGGCTATACATTTTCACTTCTATCGTTCCGTTTTCAAAGTCATCCAAATCCAATAGACGAGCATAATGGGTTTCGTCAACAGTAGCTTCCAAACGGTTAGCATCGAAAGGAAGTGCCTTTAAATCACGCTCAATTTTCATGACTTTTTTGCCCTGCAATTTGACAATTTCCCCAGTAACGTTATGAAGTTCGAAGTTTTGCTTTCCGAGCTTTAATCTCTCTAAATTGACAAAGCTTTGGGCAGTAATCCCAAATGAGATTCCCAAAATGAAAAATAAGGATGTAAATAGATTTTTGATATTCATAATTTTATGATTTAATGATTAAATAATGATATTCCTATAATTTCGCAATCGCTTCAGTTCTCGTAACAACTTTGCCCAATGCACCAAATTCGTGTAAATCGCCAAAAACCTCTATACGGATGGATTGGTCTAAACCGCCCACTTTTACGGCCTCAAAGCCATTATCTTGTATTAATTGCTCAACCGTTGGATCAATGGCTGTATCGTCATTAGCATAAAATAATACAGATTTTCCAGGCTTGTGATTTGCTGCATTTGCTAATGAAGCAGCTCCTAATGTTCCGAATGCTTTTACCAACTTTGCACCTTTTGGTATTATTGCAGCGTTCAGTTGTCCTGCAGATTCTTTTTCACCAATAATTTTTTTGAAACCTCCATTTTCATCTGGTGCAATAGGGTTGGAAGGGTCGATGATGATTTTTCCTTGCAGTTCAGTGTCATATTGTACTAACAATTCTTGAATGGTGTTGAACCAAACAGATAGGACAATAATATCGGCTTTCTTAATGGCTTTACTCGTTTCGGTAGCTGTTGCCAATGTACCTAATTCTTGCTCCAATGCTTTTGCATCTTCCAATTTTCGGCTTGCAATAATTACTGGACGATTGCCTTTTACAAAATTTTGGGCTATTGTTTTCCCAATGTTTCCTAAGCCGATTACTGCTACTTTTGATGTTGTTATCATACTATTTCTTCTTAAATTTTAATAATAAATTGATAATGCAAAGGTGCAACGGAAAGGACACTTTCTCCAATGAACTAGATCAAGAAATCGTATTGATGTAGTTTAAGATTTTTTATTTGGCTTGTTTCTTAAACGGCTCAAAAATTCAGGTGTAATGCCCAAAAATGAAGCGATTTGGGTTTGTGGAAGCCGATTGCTGAGGTGTGAATAATTTTCCAAAAACGACAAGTACCTTTCTTCAGCAGTTGAGCTGATATTTTGTAATAATCGCTTTTGAAGTGACACAAAACTATTTTCAATCAGTACCCTAAAAATGCGGTCGAATTTGGGTTCATTTGTATATAGAGAAAGTAAATTGTCGTAGCTAATTTGCAGTACCATGGTGTCTTCCAATGCATCAATATTCAGTTCAGAAGGTTTGCGTTCGTGAAAACTACCAATATTGCTCAACCACCAATTCTCGGCAGCAAATTGTAAAATATGTACATTGCCTTTGTCATCTACCTTGTACATACGCAGGCAACCTCGCACTATAAAATTGAACTGATTGCACACATCGCCTTCCTGCAAAACATATTGCCGTTTTCGGTACAGCCTTGGTTTGAACAATTCAGTGACCAATTGTTTTTCTTCGTTGGTAAGGGGAATTACTTTTTGAAAGTAGTCTAACAAAGGTTCAATTTGTGTTTGTATAATGTCGTCTTTGTTCATTTTTTTGTATGCCAGTCGGGTTAATGTAGAGTAGTTACTGCATTGCCCACAACATAAGGATAAACACACCTGTGTGTATATTTCTTTAATTTATATTTTTTTTAATCTATCAAAATCTCCAAAATCTTAATGGCGGCCTCACTAATTTTAGTACCTGGGCCAAATACAGCCACAGCACCAGCATCAAATAAAAATTGGTAATCTTGTTTTGGGATAACGCCACCCACAATGACCATAATATCGTCTCTGCCGTATTTTTTAAGCTCCTCTATAACTTGTGGGACCAAAGTTTTATGCCCAGCCGCTAATGAGGAGACACCTAAAATATGAACATCGTTTTCAACAGCTTGTTTGGCCGCTTCCTGTGGCGTTTGAAACAGTGGGCCAATATCGACATCAAAACCCACATCGGCATAAGCCGTAGCCACCACTTTTGCCCCACGGTCGTGCCCGTCCTGTCCCATTTTTGCGATCATAATACGCGGTCTGCGTCCGTCTTGTTCGGCAAAGGTATCGGCCAGTTCCCTGGCTTTCTTAAAGGAGGCATCGTCTTTTATTTCTTTACTGTACACACCTGAAAAGGATTTAATTTGTGCTTTATAGCGTCCGAAGGCTGCTTCAAGAGCATCACTGATTTCTCCCAAAGTGGCACGTTCGCGAGCAGCTTGAACAGCTAAAGCTAATAAATTTTCTTTTCCTGAACGTGCCGCATGGTTTAAATTCGCTAACGCTTTGACTACTTCTGCAGAATTTCTACTAGATTTTATCTGTTTTAACTTTTCTATTTGCTGCAATCTCACCGTTTGGTTATCCACTTCGAGTGTTGAAATAGGATCTTCTTGTTCTAATCTGTATTTGTTGACACCCACAATAATATCTTCACCCGAATCGATCCGTGCCTGTTTTCTGGCGGCGGCTTCTTCAATTCGAATTTTTGGAATTCCTGCCTCAATGGCTTTGGTCATACCACCCAATTCCTCAACTTCCTGAATCAGTTCCCAAGCTTTATGGGCAATGTCATGGGTGAGTTTTTCCACGTAATAACTTCCAGCCCAAGGATCGACTGTTTTGGTGATGTTGGTTTCTTCCTGTAAAAACAGTTGGGTGTTACGGGCAATGCGTGCTGAGAAATCGGTAGGCAAGGCTATGGCTTCATCCAAGGCATTGGTATGCAAACTTTGAGTTCCTCCAAACACGGCTGCCGCTGCTTCAATGGTGGTTCTAGCGACATTATTAAAAGGGTCTTGCTCGGTGAGACTCCAGCCCGAAGTTTGACAATGGGTACGTAAAACCAAAGACTTTTCATTTTTGGGATTGAATTGTTTTACCAGTTTTGCCCATAGAATTCGAGCGGCTCGCATTTTGGCGATTTCCATAAAATGATTCATCCCAATGGCCCAAAAGAAGGAAAGGCGTGGGGCGAAAGTATCGATATCTAAACCGGCATCAATGCCTTTACGGATGTATTCCAAACCGTCAGCCAAAGTATAGGCCAGTTCAATATCGCAGGTCGCTCCAGCTTCTTGCATATGGTAGCCAGAAATACTGATGCTGTTGAACTTTGGCATGTTCTGGCTGGTATATTTAAAAATATCGGAGACGATTGTCATAGAAGCTGTTGGCGGATAGATGTAAGTATTGCGCACCATAAATTCCTTTAAGATGTCATTTTGAATCGTGCCTTCTAAATCTTCAGGTTTTACGCCTTGCTCTTCAGCAGCCACTATATAAAAGTCCATAATGGGCAATACGGCGCCGTTCATGGTCATAGAAACCGACATTTTATCCAAGGGGATTTGATCAAAAAGGATTTTCATGTCCTCAACCGAATCGATGGCAACTCCTGCTTTGCCCACATCGCCAACCACACGTTCGTGATCGGAATCATAACCTCGGTGTGTGGCTAGATCAAAGGCAATGGATAATCCTTTTTGACCCGCCTTAAGGTTGCGTCTGTAAAAGGCGTTGCTGTCCTCGGCAGTGGAATATCCTGCATATTGGCGAACGGTCCAAGGTCGGCGAACATACATGGTACTGTAAGGTCCGCGAAGGTAAGGAGCAATTCCAGCAATAAAATTTAAATGTTCAAGATCCTTTAAATCCTGTTTTGAATAAGTGGATTTGACTTTAATGGTTTCAGCTGTCTGAAAAGTTTTGATGTCTTCAGTCTGCGGTATACTGTGTTCGGACTTTAAAGTAATATGTTGAAGGTTTTTTCTACTCATCATTCAGCCGTTTTTGTTCAATAGCTTCTGCCAAACGGCATTCAATGATAGGTTCAATCAAGGTTTTTCTTGGATTGGTTTTTACAAAAGGATAGAGCTCCAACTCCTGTTTCATTTTATCTTTAGGATTGGGATGCTTGTTTGTTCCCAATAAAATAGAATCACCTTTATGAAATTGTTCTTGCTCTTTAGAGGCACTTTCCTTGATTTTTCGTTGAATGTTACCTTCCTTAAGCTGTTTTAAAAAACCAGCATTTGCTTCAATGTCTTTAAAAAGTTGTAACGCTTTTTCGGCTAATTGTTCTGTAAGACTTTCAATATAATAAGCACCATCTGAAGGATTGTTGACCTTGTCAAAATAACTTTCGTGCTTTAGAATCAATAATTGATTACGGGCAATACGCTCTCCAAATTCGTTGGTTTTATGATAGATGGAGTCATAAGCTAAATTACAGATTGTATTTGCACCACCCAAAATAGCACTCATGCATTCGGTAGTGGTGCGCAACATATTGGTATTATAATCGTAGAGCGTTTTATTGCGTTTGGTTGATGTCACAAAAATGTGACATTCGGGATTGCAATGATATTCTGTAGCTAATGTTGACCATAATTTTCGTAATGCACGAAGTTTGGCAATTTCAAAGAAATAGTTGGTACCTACTGAAACATTGAAGGTTACTTTAAGGGATTGCTTCACTTCGTTCGCAATGACGCTATCCAAATGATTGAGATATTCGTTGGCATGGGCCATAGCATAAGCCAATTGTTGGACCATTGAAGCTCCTGCGTTTTGATACAAACCGATATCAATACTAATCGAATTGGTGCTTTTTATAATACTTTCAAAATGCTTGTGGTCTTCATTCAGGTTTTTGTACCAGTTTCCTGTTCTGGCCAGGTTTCCGATTATGTCAGTGTTGAAATGGATTTCTGCCTTTGGAATGGTATTAAATTGTTTAACAAATTCTGAATCCAGAAATTGTAATTCAAAATGAATTGGAGTAGAAGTGAGATCAATACCTTCCAATAAAGCTTCGATAGAGATATTTTTTGAGGGTAAAATAAATTTGATGCTTTCAGCTCCTCGGTTTAATACATCTTTAGCGTTGTGATTGGATTTTTGAACATCGGCCACAAAAATGGTTTGACAGATGCTCCATTTTGTTGCTTTTTGATTTGGGATTTCCGGAAAATCCTTAAATTCATCGGCGTGGTAAAAGGGTTTTACATCAATGCCTTCGTTAGTTTTCCAAATTAAGGTTTCATTGTAATCTGCACCTTTTAAATCGAATTGTATGTATTGTTTCCATTGTTTGGAAGACATTTCAGGAAATTCGCTGAATAAAGGCTTACTCATCTTTTTTTTTGTTTTTTATACTATCCTCATATTCTATGATATAAATCTCCTCGTTCTCCTTTTTCATATAATATTTCTCTCTGGCCAGTTTTTCGATGCCCTCTTCGGTACTTAATTCGTCAATGGCTTTTTTGTCCTTTTCAATTTCGTTTTTATAATATTGCTTTTCGTCTTCCAAAGCATCCATATCGTTGTTCAATTCACGATGAATCAAATAAGAATTGGCATCAAAAAAGAGCATCCAAATTGCGAACACTATAAGGATGATTACGAAAATATTTTTGAATCCCTTAAAATATTTGAGCTTATTTTTCAAACTATACTAAACGTTGGTTAATAATGGTCTTTACAATATCAACTGCCACAGTGTTGTATTTATTATTTGGTA
>JBBKXS010000077.1:0-3157 GCA_037969605.1 Flavobacteriaceae bacterium | reverse complement strand
TATTTTTATAATATCGGCAAATAATCCGGAGGCCGTAACATCAGCTCCAGCTCCAGCTCCCTTAATGATCAAAGGCTGTTCAGGATAGCGTTGAGTATAAAACATGACAATATTGTCTTTGCCTTCCAAATTATAAAAAGGATGACTTTGCGGAATTTCCTGTAATCCTACTTTGGCTTTTCCACCATTAAATTCCGCTACATATTTTAATTTGCAATTCTTACCCTTTGCTGAAGCAAATAATTGCTGAAAATGCCCTTCGTCATCTTTTAATGTTTTGTAAAAATCTTCAACCGAATTACTTTCTAAATTTGCCTTGGTCAAAAACGATTGATTCTTAATTTCTTCCAAGTTCATTTCGGCACCACTTTCACGCGATAAAATTAAAATTTTTCTGGCAACATCCACACCGCTTAAATCTATTCTTGGATCGGGCTCGGTATAACCTTCCATTTGAGCCTGTTTGACCACATCATGGAATTTGTTGGTCTCGTTAAAATGATTGAACACAAAATTCAAACTCCCAGATAACACGGCATGTATGGATATAATTTTATCACCTGAAGCAATAAGATTATTTAGCGTGTCAATCACTGGTAAACCGGCTCCAACGTTGGTCTCAAACAAAAATGAGGCATTATACTTTCGAGATAAACGTTTAAGGTCGCCGTACTTTTGAAAATCACTGGAGCAAGCAATTTTATTGCAGGCTACTACAGCAATACTTTGCCTTAAATAATCAGGATATAAATTTGAAACTTCTTGGTTAGCCGTAATATCCACAAAAACGCTATTGCGCAAATTAAGGTGTTTGATTTGTTCAAAAAAGCCTTGAAGACTAGCCTTGCCACCTTCTTTAAGTTGGGTTTTCCAATTGTCTAGCGGCAATCCGTTGTCATTAAAAACCATGGTTTTTGAATTGGACAACCCAATTACCCTTAAATTGATTTTCAAGTTTTGCTTTAAATATTTTCGTTGTGTCTTAATTTGTTCAATAAGGCGTTCACCAACATTTCCAACTCCTGTAATGAACACGTTGAGCTGCTTCATGTTGCCTTCAAAGAACTGATCGTGAAGGGTATTTAACGCTTTCTTGATATCGTTTTGAGCAATAACAGCCGATATGTTTCGTTCCGATGCCCCCTGTGCTATGGCCCTTATGTTGATATTATTTCGTCCCAATGTACTAAACATTTTACCGCTAATACCTTGATGGCTTTTCATCTGGTCGCCAACTAAAGCAACTATCGATAATTCAGTTTCTACAATAATGGGGTCAATTTTATGAAGTGAAATCTCATTTTCAAAAGTGGCATCAATGGAGGTTTGGGCTTTATTGGCATCTTTAAGGTCAATTCCTATACAGATGGAATGTTCAGAAGATGCTTGTGTTATTAAAATTACATTAATTTTTTCTTGTGCAAGCGTTTCAAAGAGTCGTTTTGAAAACCCTGGAATCCCAACCATGCCATTACCTTGCAAGGTTAATATGGCAATATTATCGATATTGCTGATGCCCTTAACTGGACTTATCTTTCCATTGACATGGTTTGAAATAATAGTGCCCACCGCTTCGGGTTCCAAAGTGTTTTTAATGTGAATGGGAATGCCCAAATCTAACACAGGTTGCACTGTCGGAGGATATAATACCTTGGCACCAAAGTGGGAGAGCTCCATGGCCTCTTGATAGGATAAGGTCTCAATAGGGTAGGCTTGCTTTACTAGTTTTGGATTGGCTGTATACATTCCACTGACATCGGTCCAAATCTCTAGGCGATTTACATTCAACGCGGCAGCAACAATAGCCGCTGTAAAATCGGAACCACCACGTCCTAAAGTTGTAATTTCACCAGATGACGATTTGGATATAAATCCAGGAAGAATGGTGATACGTTGTTTTGCATTGTTGAAATACGCTTTAATGTTGGCGTTTGTAAGCGTATAATTAACTTCAGCCTTAGTAAAATTAGAATTGGTTACAATTAAATCCTGACTGTTTTTTCTAATGGTATTTATTCCTCGCGCCTTCATGGTTTCCGCAATAATATAGGAGGACAATAACTCTCCAAAGCTCACCAATTTATCGGAGGTTTTAGGGGACAATTCATTAATCAAATAGATACCGTCCAACAAGCTTTTTAAGGCATTTAATTTGTCTTCAAGTTCTTTTTTAACGGAATTATCTATGTTTGGAATTAATTCAGATAATATGTTTAAATGAATTTGTTTAATAGTTTTAAAATCAGTTAGATAATCTGTATTTTTGTTTTGGGCTAATTCCCCAGTTTTTAATAATTTGTCGGTGATACCACCAACTGCCGATACCACACAGATGACATCATCATGTTTTGAATAGTGTTCTAGAATAGATATGACACAATTTATGTTTTTAACGGAACCTACAGAAGTTCCTCCGAATTTTAAGACGTTCATTGTTAATCGTTTTAAAGACTAAATGTTATGAAATGGATAGCAATAATGACCTGTGAAAAAAAAATACCTAACCCCTAAGGGTTGTGATTGTAGGGTTAAAAGTAATAACTAAAGCATTACTTCCTGAAGAAGAGGAAGAAATATTATTCACACGCATTTGATTTGAATGATTCATTTTAGTGGTATTACCTGTTCAAAAGTATTATTTTTACTGTAATAAAAAAACAAAATGGGTTTTTTTACCGAATAATCGGATACGATTACATTTTATTGTTAAAATAACATTTGAAAACACTTTTTTATAAGATATATAAAATGACCGCATGAAGATTTTTTCAAAGGAACAACTTTACGAAGCTGATCAGATTACTGTTCAAAGGCAAGATATTTCAACAGCCGATTTAATGGAACGGGCAGGAACTGAAGTTTTTAATTGGATGCATTCTAGAATACGTGGTGCTCAAGTTCCTATTCATGTGTTTTGTGGCATTGGCAACAATGGTGGAGATGGTTTGGTTGTGGCTCGACACTTGATTACCCACGGCTACAACGTTTTTGTTTATGTGGTCAATTTTAGCGAAAAACGTTCAAAAGATTTTTTAATCAATTACGACAGAATCAAAGAAGTAACCAAAGATTGGCCAAAAGTTTTAAACTCAAAAGAAGAGTTTCCTAAAATTAACTCTGAAGATATCGTTATAGATGCTGTTTTTGGGATAGGATT
>JBBKXS010000076.1:0-9961 GCA_037969605.1 Flavobacteriaceae bacterium | reverse complement strand
AAACTAGATATCATTTATGGAGTTGGAATATTCTTTTCGTTTTTTGCTAAATGTAAGATGAAAAAATGTAATTTTGTACTGTAAATATATGATTATACTATTTAATCCCATAATGGGTTTTAAAATTTAAACAATGAAAGACTTTTTTTACGCTATTCAAGATTTATTTGTCAATGTGTTATTTGCCCCATTTGATGCTTTAAGAACATTAGAACATAATAGCTGGTTGGGTTCCAATGTGATGTCATGGTTATTTCTTGCTGCAGGATTGATAGCTTTTGTGTATTGGATGCTTCAGTTAAAGAAATTTAATGATAATGACGATGAAGATAAAAGCATTTCGTCTCATTCTTATCTATAAATCAAAACCAATATCCTTACGATAATACATCTTGTCGAAATGTAACAATGCTATGTTTTGATAAGATTTTTTTATGGCCTCTTTATAAGTTTTCCCATAGGAAGTCATTGCCATAACTCTCCCACCGGATGTTACAATTTTACCGCCTTTTATTATTGAACCTGCATGAAATGGAATGGACTCCTTAACCTTTTCCAGCCCAGTAATTTCCTTGCCTTTTTCATAAGCTTCAGGATAACCTCCTGAAACCATCATTACTGTAGTTGCGGCACGTTCATCAATTTTAATATCTATTTTGTCCAATGTTTGATTGGATATAGCTTGAAAAATTTCAACCAAATCATTCTTAAGTCTTGGCAACACCACTTCAGTTTCAGGATCTCCCATACGTACATTATATTCAATAACTTTTGGATCATTGCCGACTTTTATCAGGCCTATAAAAATAAAGCCTTTATAGGGTAAATTATCTTTTTGAAGTCCATTGATGGTTGGTTTCACTATACGTTCTTCAATTTTATTCAGAAATTCTTTCGTTGCAAAAGGAACAGGGGAAACTGCACCCATACCGCCGGTATTTAAACCTGTATCACCCTCACCAATACGCTTATAGTCCTTGGCCATAGGTAGAATTTTATAGTTTTTACCGTCAGTTAGTACAAAACAGCTCAATTCTATACCATCCAAAAATTCTTCTATAACCACTTTAGTACTAGCGGCACCAAATTTGGCATCCAAAAGCATGCTTTTTAATTCCGTTTTAGCCTCTTCCAAATTGTTCAAAATCAAAACACCTTTACCAGCTGCCAATCCATCGGCCTTTAAAACATAGGGCGGATTCAAGGTTTCCAAAAACTTATAGCCTTGTTCTACATTGGTAGCATTAAAACTTTGGTATGATGCTGTTGGAATATTATGTCGAAATAAAAATTCCTTGGCAAATTCTTTACTGCCTTCCAAAGTGGCTGCTGCCTTTTGTGGGCCAATTACTGAAACATGTTTAAGTTCATTGTCATTCAAAAAATAATCATGAATGCCTAACACCAAAGGATCTTCTGGTCCTACAACCACCATGCCTATATGCTTTGAAAGGACAAGTTCTTTGATCGCAGGAAAATCTGTAACTCCAATATTTACATTTTCAGCAATTTGTGCTGTACCCGAATTACCAGGAGCAACATAAAGGGTTTGACATAAAGGACTTTGCGCAATTTTCCAAGCAAAAGTGTGTTCCCTTCCTCCTGAACCAAGAATCAAAATTGTCATTTTGTGTATTGTTTGCGCAAAAATAATTGCTTTTGCGCTTAAAAAAGAATTATTTTACAAAAACATAAAAATCATTTTCGTTTGAATTTATTTGATCTTTCATTACAATTAAATGGCTTTCCCATAAAGAAAGCAAAACAGGTTTTGAAAGGCATCCAAGAACAAAGTGAAACCGATTTTAAAAATTATATCAACACCTCAAAACAAAATATTGTTGCTTATCATTTAGAGCATAATTTGTACTATAAATCTTTGGCTAAAAAAGTAAATCCTTTAGACTGGAATTCGATTCCTGTAATGACCAAAGGCGATTTGCAACATCCTTTAACTGAACGTCTGTCTAATGGCTTTACCACAAAAAATGTGTATGTCAATAAAACCTCTGGTTCTTCTGGGGATCCCTTTATTTTTGCTAAAGACAAGTTTTGCCATGCAATAACTTGGGCGGTTATTGAAAATCGATTTGGCTGGTTTGGATTGGATTTTAACACTTCCAAGCAAGCGCGCTTTTATGGTATTCCTTTGGACAAAAAAGGGTATTACAAAGAACGTTTTAAAGATGCCTTAAGTAAACGATATCGTTTTTCAGTGTTTGATTTAAGCGATACGGCTTTTGAAAAACATCTTAAAACATTCCAATCAATAAAGTTCGATTACATTAATGGCTACACAAGTTCTATTGTGCAGTTTGCTAAATTTTTAGAACGAAACAAAATATGTTTAATCTCCATTTGTCCATCTATTAAAGCTTGCATTGTAACCTCAGAAATGCTTTTTGAAGACGATAAAATTCTAATGGAAAACCAATTTGGCGTACCTGTAATCAACGAATATGGTGCTTCAGAACTGGATTTGATAGCCTTTCAAAATCCCAAAGATGAATGGCAATTGAATAACGAAACCTTATATGTGGAGATTTTGAATGAGCAAGATATAGAGGTTCCTCTTGGTGAAGAAGGTCGAGTTGTGATTACCTCACTTTATAATAAAGCCAACCCTTTTATTCGTTATGACATTGGGGATATTGGTGTGCTTTCAAAAAAAGGCACCTGCAAAAACCCAATTCTTGAAAAACTTACTGGAAGAACCAATGATATTGCCATCTTACCAAGCGGTAAAAAAGCTGCAGGTTTAACCTTTTACTACATCACCAAGAGTATCATTGAAGATGATGGCAATGTTAAGGAGTTTATTATACAACAATTAAAATTGGATACCTTTAAAATTATTTATGTTAGTGGAGAAAATCTATCTGAAAATAAAATAGTCCAAATCAAAGTTGAAATGGAAACCTATCTCGAAAAAGGGTTGAATATTCTTTTTGAAAAACAAGTTCGAATACAACGCTCAAAAAGTGGTAAATTGAAACAATTTTCGTCATTAATAAATTCTGATTTGTGAAAGATGTCCTTATTATTACCAGTTATTTTCCTCCAGAAACTGGAGCGGCATCAAATAGAATATTTCATTTGTCCGAAGGTTTACAAAAACGGCATTTTAATGTTTCAGTTGTAACTCCCTTGCCCAATTATCCAACAGGTAAAATTTTTGAAGTCTATAAAGGTAAATTCAGGCAGAATTCTACTGAAAACGGTATTAAAGTCCATAGGTTATGGATTTATGCAAGCAATTCCAAGAACAAACTTTTGCGTTTAATTGCGATGCTATCTTATAGTTTTAGTTTAGTTTGTTTTTTTTTATGGAACAAAATTCCAAAAACCGTAATTGTACAATCTCCGCCTTTGTTGGTTGCATTTACTTCCATGTTTTTCTTAGGTTCAAAACATCGTAAATTGATTTTAAATGTGAGTGACTTATGGCCTTTTGCGGGATTGGAATTAGGCGTTTTTAAAAAAAATAATAGCTACAAACTTCTAGAAAAAATTGAACGGTATAATTACACAAAAGCAAATTTAATAATGGGCCAAAGCGAAGAAATCTTGAACCATATAAAATCTATCATTCCAGAAAAAGAAATCTTTCTGTATTACAATTATCCTGATTTTGAATCTCCAAAAATTGAACTTCCTAGTGCTCAAAATGGGAAAATTAAAATGGTTTATGCGGGATTGCTAGGAGTTGCACAAGGTATTTACAAGCTATGCCGAGCATTGGATTATTACAATATCGAATTTCATATTTATGGTTCTGGTTCGGAACAAGAGCAAATCGAATATTATATTGCAAAGCACCCAGAATTACAAATTTTTTATCATGGAGAGATTTCCAGAGGAAAACTTCACCAAGAACTATCAAAATATGACCTAACGATTATTCCACTTCTTAAAAGAATTTACGGTTCTGTTCCTTCAAAGTTATTTGAATATTCAAGATTAGGTCTTCCGCTACTTTATTTTGGAGGTGGAGAAGGCGAAAGGATTATCACCCAAAACAAATTGGGGTGGGTTGTAGGGGCCGGCAACTATAAAGAGTTAAATCAATTAATTTCTAAATTTAAAAAGACAGATTTTAATTTGAAGTTAAGGCAAAAAATAAGGCAATCGGCAATAAGAAGTTTTGATTTTGAAAAGCAACTACAGGAATTGTCAAAACATATTTAATATGCCTTTTCATCTCCTTTTATGGCAGTCAAAAAAGTTTTGAAAATTATTTTTAAATCCAATAATAACGACCAGTTTTCTATATAGAAAATATCATATTTGACGCGTCCAATAATGTCTTTGTCAGTCTGTACTTCACCTCTAAAACCACTTATTTGTGCTAAACCAGTTATACCTGGTTTGACAAAATGACGAACCATAAATTTATCAATCTTTTTTGCATACATGTTGGTGTGACTTACCATATGTGGTCGGGGCCCTACAATGGACATATCCCCAAAAAGGACATTAAAAAACTGTGGTAATTCGTCTATGCTTGTTTTTCTTATAAACTTTCCCACCCTTGTTATGCGATCATCGCCTCTAGTGGCTTGATAAAGATGGGCGTCCTTATTGGGTGTCATAGACCTGAATTTATAACAGTCAAATTCTATATAGTTAAATCCGTTTCTGGATTGTTTGAAAAATATTGGCCCTTTGGATTCCAATTTGATCAGAATAGCAAGTAAGGGTGTAAGCCAGGATAAAACAAATATTATAACGAGACTTGAAAACATTATATCAAAGGTTCGCTTAACAAACATATTTATGGAATCCTCCAAGGGGATAATTCGCAAGGAAATTATTGGCAAATAATCATAATATTCATATTTTAACTTCCTAGAGTAAATTTCTTTGTTGTCAGGAAGAAATTTAAGTATTTTCAAATTATTATCGGCAAAATCAACAATGTCATTAATTTGGCTGTTGGCCAATTCAGAAATCGAACAATAGATTTCATCAATAGATTCTTTTAAAATATAACTAAATGAATCCTGGAGCGTACTATTTTTTTTATCCTTAAAACTAAATGTTTTCATATGGATGTATCCATATTCAGGGGTTTTATTGAAGAAATTTTCCAGAGCATGTGTTTTTTTGTTTTCCCCAAAAATGACCACCCTTCTATAATTTCCTCCAAAAGACACCCTGTATTTTTGTAGTAAATAATAAATAGCAAATTTAAAAACACTTACAAATAATAAAACCAATAAAATGTATTCTATTATTGTTTTTATATAGCTACTTAAGTTGTAATAAAATCCAGAAAAAGCCAATGTAACCAGTGTAAATAAGACAATTTGTTTCAATATTAATGAAAGAATGGTGACTTCTCTTGAGTATCTATAAACTTCATAAAATTTTGATGCAATAGATATTATAATCCACGATAATGATATTATTGAAACAAATGCTGTTGCACTAATGTCCTTAAAGAAAAAAAGTACCCCAAGACCATTAATAATACTTAAATCAATGAGGTATGAAATTGGTCTCAAATACCCCGAATATCTACCGTGTTTAAATGTACCCACTTATATTTTTATATGTTTTGAAAAATCTTTGTGTTCGCTTTTATATAATTCGTCTTTTGATAAGCTCTTAAAATAATCAAATGTTTTTTTCATTCCTTGTGATCTCCCTATTTTAGGCTCCCAACTCAAAAGCTTATTTGCAAGCGAAATATCCGGCTGTCTTTGTAAAGGGTCATCTATTGGTAGCTTTTTGTAAATTATTTTTTGATTGGTCCCCGTCAGTTTAATAATTTCCTCCGCAAATTCTTTTATTGTAATTTCATTAGGATTCCCAATATTTACTGGATATGGATAATCACTAAACAATAACCTATAGATTCCTTCAACCTGATCACTAACATAACAAAATGAGCGGGTTTGTAGTCCATCTCCAAACACCGTTAAATTCTCTTTTCTTAATGCTTGGCCCATAAATGCAGGAATCACCCTGCCGTCATTTAATCTCATTCTTGGGCCATATGTGTTGAAAATGCGTACAATTCTAGTTTCAAGACCGTGATACCTATGATAGGCCATGGTAATAGATTCTTGAAAACGTTTGGCTTCATCGTAAACGCCTCTTGGACCAATCGTATTAACATTGCCATAATAGGATTCCTTTTGTGGATGAACAAGAGGATCTCCATAAACTTCGGATGTTGACGCGATAAGAATTCTGGCTTTTTTAGCTTTTGCTAAACCCAATAAATTATGTGTCCCCAAAGAGCCTACTTTCAAAGTCTGAATAGGTATTTTCAAATAATCTATTGGACTTGCGGGAGATGCAAAATGAAGAATATAGTCCAAATGGCCCTGAATATTAATAAACTCAGTAACATCATGTGCAATAAAAGTAAAGTTAGAGTGACCAAAAAGATGATTGATGTTTTTTTGGTCTCCAGTAATGAAGTTATCCATAGCAATGACAGAATAACCTTCATTTATGAAACGATCGCATAAATGTGAACCCAGAAATCCAGCCGCTCCAGTTATAAGTATTCTTTTGGACATTAATTTATGGTGTTTCTCCCTATCGAGTTATAATAAATTCCTTCATTAAGCATATCGTCAACATCATATAAATTTCTGCCATCAAAAATTACTGCATGGTTCATTTCCTCCTTAAGTTTAGAAAAATTAGGTGTTCTAAATATACTCCATTCAGTTGAAATTATTAATGCATCAGCAGAATTTATAGCGTCATACATGGTTTTAGCGTAATATAGTTTTTCACCATATTTTTGTCTTACATTTTCTAATGCTTCTGGATCAAATACTTTTATTTTAACTCCTTTGGCAATGAGTTTATCTATCATATAAAGTGATGGCGCCTCTCTTATATCATCCGTTTCTGGTTTAAAGGCCAAACCCCAAATCGCGATAGTTTTGTCTTTAAGATTATGATTAAAATACGATTCAATTCTAGGGATTAGTATTGTTTTCTGTAAATCGTTAACCTTGATTACCGCGTCTAATAATCTAAATTCATACCCGATATCACGACTAGATTTGTGAAGGGCCTTGACATCTTTTGGGAAGCAAGATCCACCATAACCAATTCCTGGAAACAAAAATCGCTTTCCAATTCTTGAATCGGTTCCAATGCCCGCTCTAACTTTATCAACATCGGCCCCAACCAATTCACAAAAGTTCGCAATTTCATTCATAAAGGTAATTTTGGTGGCCAAAAATGCATTGGCGGCATATTTAGTAAGTTCTGCAGATTTTTCGTCCATAACAATGATTGGATTCCCAGATCGCACAAAAGGGCGATACAGTTTTTTCATAAGATCAATAGCTCTTTCTGAGGTGGAACCTATGATAATGCGTTCAGGCTTTAAAAAATCGTCTACCGCAAATCCTTCCCTTAAAAACTCTGGATTGGAAACAACATCAAACTCTACATCGGTTTCATTAGAAATGACTCCTCTTACCTTCTCTGCAGTCCCAACAGGCACGGTGCTTTTATCCACTATTACCTTATAGCTTTTAATGCGTTTACCAATATCTTCGGCAGCGCTTAATACATAGGATAAATCTGCCGAACCATCTTCTCCCTCGGGAGTTGGTAATGCCAGAAATATAATATCTCCATGATCTAAGCCTTCGTCTAATGAGGTAGAAAAACGGAGTCTATTGGCATTAATGTTTCGTTCAAACAGAACATCCAAATGTGGTTCGTAAATCGGGACAATACCTTTTTTCATTTTTGCCACTTTTGAGGTATCAATATCAATACAGAGAACTTCATTCCCAGTCTCTGCTAAACATGTGCCGCTTACCAGACCGACATAGCCTGTTCCTATTACAGATATCTTCATTTAAAATATTTTATTAAGCAAAAATAGGAAAGTATGTCGATAATATGAGTGCTCCCTTTGTAAAGTTAAGTTATACTGTTGGTTATTGCGACATTTAAAAAATAAAGCCTTATTTTTTTGAAAACTTATCTTTTAAAGTCAAAAACATAAACTTTGTGTTTCCAATAAGATAGCGTTTCCACATACGTCTTGGTTCTTGAATAAAACGATAAAACCATTCTAAACCAAATTTTTGCATCCAAAGTGGTGCTCTTTTTACTTTACCCGCCACAACATCAAAGCTTCCTCCCACGCCCATTGTAAAATTAATCCTTTTTAACAGGGCTTTGTTTTGATATAAAAAAATTTCCTTGGCTGGTGAGCTTATGGCCACAAATAACATATTTGCTCCACTATTTTCTATTTGTTTAGCGATTTCTTTTTCTTCTTCCTTTTTAAAATACCCATTTCTATACCCTGCGACTAAATCAGAAGAAAATCGCTCTGAATATATTCTTATAACTTCCGTTACCACTTCTTCTTTTGCTCCAAAAAAGAAAATCTTATAGCTGTTTTTATGGGCCAAGGCCACTAGATTCTCCATTAAATCTATACCTGCTACTCGTTCTTTTAATGGTTTACCCAAAAATCTGGATGCCCAAACTACGGCCTGTCCATCAGCACTTATCAAATCGCTTTCATTGACACTTTGACGCAATTGCAAATCGGTTTGCATATCTACAATCTTACCCGCATTTACAACAACATGATGCATTTGTTTCCCCTTTTTTATGGTGTGCTCAATTTCATTCAATGTTTCTTGCATGTTTAGATTGTAAATAGTTGTATTAAATATATTGATTTTATTCATTCTCATTAAATTCTAAAAAATAATAACTATAGGCATAAAACATCCAAGCCTGTGCCCACCGCATATAAGGTGTTTTAGTTGTTAATTGCTTTTTCTTTTGATAATAAAAGTAACCTTTTTTTGATTGCATATTTTGAATCGTCCAACCAATAACTTTATCAATTAGCACCTTGTTTTCGTTTAAAACATCTAATTTTCTCAAAGTCACTATGAGTTGGGCAGGAGCATGTATATCTATGGGGTAGGTTTTGTTATTATAATATTTTGAAATGCCGTCATCTGTAAAAAAATTATTCAAATAGTACTTCAATCCACTTTCTATGTTTTTTTGAAAAGAGGTGTCTCCAGATATTTCTTGATACAAATACACACATTCTAAATTATAGCCTGTATGAAAATTATCAATCCATTGATGAAAAGGTAGGCTGCCATAGGTCCAAGAGCCATCATCTTTCTGTTCTTTACAAACATATGAAACTACCTTCTGGGCTGTTACTAATAAGGTTTTATCTTCTGTGTATTTATATACTAAACTCAATAATTTAGATCCCAATAACCCGGCATTATAAACTTGTGTCTTATCTAATGGGGAATAGGAAAAGGTAAAATCGCCATCATTATTATAAGATTTATTTAAATCATCTAACACAAATTTAGAAGTGCTAATTGCTATTTCTAGATATTTCTTGTTTCTAGTGATTTCAAAAGCTCCTAAAAGCGCTTCTGCTATAAAGGAAGTTGCAACAACAGTAGGTGTATATTTTGGTTGGAAAAAAGCCCTTGCCTGCCAATCAAAATTATAGCCCCAGCAAGCTCCTGAATAACCTTTTGTTTTAAGTTTTATAATTGCGTACGCAAGAAAATTTATCTTATCTAAATACTCTTGCCTTGCTTCTATTTTATACAAATTACAATAGCCTATTAAAAAAAGCCCTAAACCCTTGGGGTTGAAATCTTTTTTAATCCCAAATAAAGTTCTTAGGTTTATAGGGTTTCGTTTAAACAACTGTATCCAAACTAATCTAAAAAAGCGAGACTTGCCCAAAAATGTTTTTTGAATGACCCAACTATTAAGCCCATCGTAGGGATCCCAACCTTTAAAATTTTCGTTTTCACAATAGTCTTTTAATTTTAAAAAAGAATCCTTAATTGCAGAGCTCAATTTGTTTCCCTCCATTTTTTATTGATTCAAGAACTTTAAATGTTGCTAATGTAACTTTGAAAATCTCTTCTTGAGGGATTATACTTTTTCCTGTTTCCAATAATAC
>JBBKXS010000075.1:0-4231 GCA_037969605.1 Flavobacteriaceae bacterium | reverse complement strand
AACAATAAATTATGAAAAAAGTTATTATTGCATTGTTATTATTAACAATTAGTGTGAATGTTTTTGGTCAAGAGGAAACTGATGAACAAACGAAGAAATTTTCGCTGTCTGGTAGTATTGATGCCTATTATAGGGTCAATTTTGATGCCCCCAATGATGAAAATGCCATTGCTCCAGGATCATCATTTGCCAACCTTCCAGGATTTGCTTTAGGAATGGCCAATGTAGTAGCTTCTTATGAAGGCGCTAAAGTGGGTTTTGTTGCCGATTTGGTTTTTGGGCCAAGAGGTGAAGACGCCATTTTTAATTCTCCATTGCTACGGCCAGATGGAAGCTCTAACATAATAAATCAGTTATATGCCTATTGGAACGTCAGTGAATCAATTAAGTTAACCTTTGGTAATTTCAATACCTTTTTGGGTTATGAAGTCATTTCTCCAACGGCTAATTTTAATTATAGCACATCGTATTTGTTTTCTTATGGACCATTTAGCCATACTGGTTTAAAAGCAGATTTTGCATTATCGGAAGATTTCAGCTTAATGTTGGCGGTTATGAATCCAACTGATGCAACTGAGTATAACCCAACAGGAAAATATGCCTTTGGAACACAATTAGGGTATAAAGGTCAATATTTAAATTTTTTAACTGATGACGGAGCATATGAAATTGATTTTACTGGAGGTTTCGACCTCTCTGAATCTTTCTTCCTAGGTATAAATGCCGCGTACTACGATAACGATGGCATAGGTTTCGCCGGTGCTGCTTTATATCCACAATATGCAACATCTGATAGTTTCACTTTAGGTTTAAGAGGTGAATATTTTGTAGAAAACGGTGATTATGGAGCTATTGGTACTGGGGTTGAGGATTCCAGTGTTTTTGCTGCTACATTAACTGGAAGTTTCGCCATAGACAATTTTACAATTAAGCCAGAATTAAGGCTTGACAGCTCATCTGATGATGCTTTTATTGATACTGATTTAATGCCAAAGAAAAATTTGAGCTCTTTTGTTTTAGCTGCTATTTATGCATTTTAGATTAAAACTTACTAATTAATTAAAATAGAAACAATGAAAAAAATTGAAGCAATTATCAGAAAATCCAAATTTTATGATGTAAAAAATGCGCTGCATGACGTAGGTGTAAATTTTTTCTCCTACTGGGATGTTACAGGGTTAGGGAATGAAAAAGAAGGACATGTTTACAGAGGTGTTTCTTATAGCACCAGTGATATACAAAGACGATACTTGTCTATTGTTGTAAATGATGATTTTGAAGACATAACGATCAAAACCATTTTAGCCGCGGCTGGAACGGGCGAGGTTGGTGACGGTAAAATTTTTGTTAGCGACATTAAGGAAGCTTATAGAATTAGAACTGGAGAAAAAGGAGGAGAAACTTTAAAATAAAAATTAGACATGGAATTACTTACAACAAATAATGTATGGATGATGATCTGTACTGGGCTCGTTTTCTTTATGCATTTAGGATTTGCCTTTTTGGAAATTGGTTTAACGAGACAAAAAAACACATTAAATATTCTTTTTAAGAACATTTTTATAATCACAATAGGTTTATTATTGTATTGTTTAGTCGGTTTTAATTTAATGTATCCCGGATTTGAAGAAGGCGCTACTGGTCTCTTTGGTTTTGCCGGATTCGGTCTTGATGCTCCAGTAACTGCAGAAGGTGCATTAGATTTAACCTATAATGAAGGTTATACGTATTGGACGGATTTCTTGTTCCAAGGTATGTTCGCCGCAACAGCCGCAACGATTGTATCTGGGGCCGTTGCTGAGCGAATGAAAATTGGTCCTTTCATGATCTTTACAATAATTTATGTGGGAATTATTTATCCAATAGCTGGTTCATGGAAATGGGGTGGAGGGTTTTTACAAACATTAGAAACACCTTTTTATGACTTTGCAGGTTCAACTTTGGTTCACTCAGTTGGTGGATGGGCAGCACTAGTAGCTGTTTGTCTTCTCGGTGCACGTATTGGGAAGTTTAAAAACGGCAAAATTCAAGCAATACCTGGACACAATATACCATTGGCCACTGCTGGGGTTTTAATACTTTGGTTGGGATGGTTCGGTTTTAATGGTGGTTCGGTTTTATCGGCAGAGCCAGGAGCTACGTCTTTGGTATTGGTAACAACATGTTTAGCTGCTGCGGCAGGTGGCGTTGTTGCAGCTTTTGTATCTGCTCTTAAGTACAAAAACCTGGATCTCACAATGTTTTTAAACGGTATTCTTGGTGGGCTAGTCGGAATTACTGCCGGTGCAGACCAAATGAGCCCAACTGACGCAATACTTATAGGAAGTATTGCGGGTGCCATTATTGTATTTGCGGTTTCGTTTATAGATAGATTAAAACTAGACGATCCTGTTGGTGCGATAGCTGTACACCTAATTTGTGGAATTTGGGGAACTTTAGCTGTAGGTGTTTTTGGCGCTTTGGCTGGATTTGACCAATTTATAAGTCAGTTAATAGGCGTAGCCTCTTATGCGGCAATATGTATTGCAGCTACTTTTATAATTTTAGTTGTTCTGAAGAAAACTGTTGGAATAAGAGTATCTGAAAAAGAAGAGTTGGAAGGTTTAGACGCCCACGAACATGGTATGAATGCCTATCCTGATTTTAGGATGAATGAGCATTAATTTTAGTTAGTTTTTTTGAATTGGGTAAAACCTCCGGAATTTATTTTTTGGAGGTTTTATTATTTCATAGAAGTCCTTTTTATCTTTCAATTAAATATGTATTTTTGCGGTAATATTTAGAGGAAAAATTTGTCTGATTGCAACCTCAATAAAAATGCTAAAGCAGTTGATTATATCTTAACTTTAGTATCCAAGCAATCTCACTTATTTTCCGTAATTTAACCCAAAAATAAACAGTTATATGCCTTATTTATTTACTTCAGAGAGTGTTTCTGAAGGCCATCCAGATAAAGTAGCTGATCAAATCAGTGATGCTTTGCTTGATAATTTTTTAGCTTTTGATCCAGATTCAAAAGTTGCATGTGAAACTCTTGTAACCACTGGTCAGGTGGTACTTGCAGGTGAAGTAAAAAGCCAAACCTATCTTGATGTTCAGGAAATTGCCCGACATGTGATTAACAAAATTGGTTATACAAAAGGCGCCTATCAATTTTCAGGAGACTCCTGTGGCATTATTTCATTAATCCATGAGCAATCCAAAGACATCAACCAAGGTGTAGATAGAGCCAATAAAGAAGATCAAGGGGCTGGAGACCAAGGTATGATGTTTGGCTATGCCACTAACGAAACCGAAAACTATATGCCATTGGCATTGGACATTTCGCATAAAATATTACAAGTTCTGGCAGATTTGCGCAGAGAACATAAAGATATTACCTATTTACGTCCAGATGCCAAAAGCCAGGTCACCATTGAATACGGAGATGACAATACTCCACAACGTATCGATGCCATAGTAGTTTCTACACAACACGATGAGTTTGATGCCGATGATGAGAGAATGCTAGCGAAAATCAAAAAAGATATTATTGAAATCTTAATTCCTAGAGTGGTTGCCCAATTGCCTAAATATGTTCAGGAATTGTTTAATGATGATATTACCTATCATATCAACCCAACAGGAAAGTTTGTCATTGGAGGACCACATGGAGATACTGGTCTTACCGGACGTAAAATCATTGTAGATACCTACGGTGGAAAAGGAGCACATGGTGGTGGCTCTTTTTCAGGAAAAGATCCGAGCAAAGTAGACAGAAGTGCTGCATATGCTACAAGGCACATTGCTAAAAATCTGGTGGCTTCAGGACTGTGTGATGAAGTTTTGGTACAAGTAAGTTACGCTATTGGTGTGGTTAAACCTACTTCAATTTTTGTGGATACTTATGGAACCTGCCCATTAAATTTAACTGATGGTGAAATTTCGGAAAAAGTTGCTGTACTATTTGATATGAGACCAGCAGCAATTGAAAAACGATTGAAATTGCGAAATCCCATTTATTTGGAAACTGCAGCTTATGGGCATATGGGCAAAACGCCACAAACCGTTACTAAAGTTTTTGAAAGTCCGTATTCTGGTAGGGTTGAAAAAGAAGTAGAGCTGTTTACTTGGGAAAAACTGGATTATGTGGATAAAGTAAAGTCTGCATTTGGACTATAGCAACTAATCTTATATATATGAAAGCTCCATAATTTCAATTTATGGGGCTTTTTTTTAAAATTCTTATGAA
>JBBKXS010000074.1:0-4050 GCA_037969605.1 Flavobacteriaceae bacterium | reverse complement strand
ACAAAAAAATCCGATTCAATATTGAATCGGATTTTTATAAGCGAATTGTTGTTATTGTTTAGGCGAACGCCTTATTTTACTTTGTTTATTATGGCTTCAAAAGCTTCTGGGTTATTCATGGCTAAATCGGCAAGAACCTTACGGTTCAATTCAATATTATTGGCCTTAAGTTTTCCCATTAATTTTGAATATGACATCCCATGTAATCGCGCTCCAGCGTTAATACGCATAATCCATAATCCACGGAATGTTCTTTTTTTGTTTCTTCGGTCTCTGTACGAATATTGCATCGCTTTGTCAACCGCATTTTTTGCTACTGTCCAGACATTTTTACGTCTTCCAAAGTAACCTTTTGCTTGCTTTAGAACCTTTTTTCTTCTGGCTCTTTTTGCTACTGAATTTACTGATCTTGGCATTTTTTAATTGTTTTTTTGTAGTAGGCGGGCAATATTTGCCACTTTTTTCATTTTTTTGGCCTAACTCCAGGGTTTATAAATTGTTTTAACCGGTTAGCTTAATGTTACTTTAAACGCAACATTAACTTAACATTGCTCTCGTCTGCCTTATGTACCAAAGTATCATGGGTCAAAGCGAGTTTACGCTTTTTTGATTTTTTAGTCAAGATATGACTTTTAAAAGCGTGCTTTCTTTTAATTTTACCAGTACCAGTTAGTTTAAAACGTTTCTTGGCACTTGATTTTGTTTTCATTTTAGGCATTTTCTCCTAGGTTTTATTTACGTTTCGCTTATTATCTTTACACTGAATTCATTTCAGCAACTAAATTTTATTTTCCTTTTTTCGGGGCAATGAACATAATCATTCGCTTACCTTCTAATTTTGGCATTTGTTCTACCTTGCCATATTCTTCAAGTTCCTGTGCTAATTTCAACAGCAATATTTGACCTTGCTCTTTAAATATAATGGATCGTCCTTTAAAAAAGACAAAAGCCTTTAGTTTTGCACCCTCTTTAAGAAACTTTTCAGCATGCTTCTTTTTAAACTCATAATCATGATCATCTGTTTGAGGTCCAAAACGAATTTCTTTTAGAACTACTTTTGATGCTTTGGCCTTTAATGCCTTATCACGTTTCTTTTGTTCGTAAAGAAACTTTTTATAGTCCATAACCTTGCATACGGGAGGATCAGCTTTTGGTGAAATTTCGACCAAATCAAGCTCTTGTTCTTCGGCAATTGCCAATGCTTGCTTTGTTGGGTAAACACCTACTTCTACATTATCACCTACTAATCGTACATTTTCGGCTCTAATTTTAGAGTTAATTTTGTGTTGATCTTCTTGTACTACTCTTCTAGAATAGCTTTTTCTACGTATTGCTATGGCTTATATATTTTAGTTAAACTTAATTTTTAAATATTTTTAATGTTTTTTTGATTTCTATATCAACGATGTTCGAAAACTCTTTTACACTTATCATGCCTAAATCGTTTCCACCGTGCTGCCGAACAGTGATCTTTCCCTCTGCCTCCTCATTTTCACCTATAATGATCATATATGGGATTTTATTCATCTCCGCTTCACGGATTTTTTTCCCTACTGTTTCATTTCGGTTGTCAAAGAGGGCGCGAATTTCGTCATTTTTTAACAAATTTAAAACTTTTTCTGCGTATTTTTCATATTTCTCACTAATTGGCAATACTATAGCTTGTTCAGGTGTGAGCCATAATGGAAAATTTCCACCAGTATGTTCCAATAAAATGGCTACAAATCGTTCCATACTGCCAAAAGGTGCGCGATGGATCATTACGGGTCTGTGAAGTTCATTATCACTACCTTTATAAGTCAATTCAAAACGTTCCGGTAAATTATAATCTACTTGTATGGTGCCAAGTTGCCAATTTCTACCAAGAGCATCCCTTACCATAAAATCCAGTTTTGGTCCATAAAAAGCAGCTTCACCGGTCACAATTTCATAATCAAGGCCTTTATCATTAGCAGCATTTATGATAGCTTGTTCGGCTTTTTCCCAATTTTCAAGGCTACCAATATATTTGTCAGGATTTTCGGGATCTCTTACTGATACTTGAGTTCTAAAGTTTTCAAATCCAAGAGAACCAAAAACATAAAGCACTAAATCTATAACGTCTTTAAACTCTTTGTCCAACTGATCTGGTGTACAAAAAATATGGGCATCATCTTGGGTGAAACCTCTAACTCTTGTCAATCCGTGCAGTTCACCACTTTGTTCGTATCTATATACAGTACCAAATTCAGCATAACGTTTAGGTAATTCTTTATATGAAAAAGGTCTTGAATTATAAATTTCACAGTGGTGCGGGCAGTTCATAGGTTTTAAAAGAAATTCTTCACCTTCAGCTGGGGTCGTTATAGGCTGAAAACTATCTGCACCGTATTTAGCATAATGTCCAGAAGTAACATACAGTTCTTTTTGACCAATGTGAGGTGTTATAACCATTTCATAACCTGCTTTTTTTTGGGCTTGCTTTAGGAAATTTTCGAGTCGTTCTCTCAAAGCCGCTCCTTTAGGTAACCAAAGTGGTAAACCTTGGCCGACTTTGGCCGAAAATGTAAATAGCTCTAACTCCTTTCCTAATTTGCGGTGATCACGTTTTTTCGCTTCCTCAAGTAACTCAAGATATTCTATTAAATCTTTTTGCTTAGGGAAAGAAATGCCATACACTCTGGTTAATTGCTTGTTTTTTTCATCACCTTTCCAATAGGCTCCAGCCACACTCATGATTTTTACGGCTTTAACACTGCCTGTATTTGGAATATGGCCACCTCTACATAAATCAGTAAAAGTTGAATGATCACAGAATGTAATGGAGCCATCTTCCAATTTTTCAATGAGATCAACTTTATAGTTGTTTTTCCCTTTATATAAGGAAAGTGCTTCTTTTTTTGAAACGGACCTCATTTTAAAATCATGCTTACCTCTTGCTATCTCAAGTATTTTGTCTTCAATCACTTTAAAATCCTTTTCAGAAATAGAATGTTCTCCTAAATCCACATCATAATAAAAACCATTTTCAATTGCTGGACCTACCCAAAGTTTTACACCTGGATATAATTCTTCTAAAGCTTGAGCCAAAATATGTGCAGAGGAATGCCAGAACGCTTTTTTACCCTCATTGTCATTCCATGTATATAATATCAACGAACCGTCATTATATAAAGGTGTAGAAGTCTCTACGGTTATATTATTAAAATGTGCTGAAATAACGTTTCTTGCAAAACCCTCACTAATATGTTTGGCAATATCCATTGGAGTAACTCCCTTTTCAAAAGTTTTAATGGTTCCGTCAGGTAAAGTAATGTGAATCATTTAAAAAATGCAGATAAATTTTAGTTGACAAAGATAGTATGATAAATACACTCATACAATATATATGTATGAATTCTATTATTTAATCTTTTGATACTAAAATGATTTCATGCATAAATTTTATTCTGTAAACATCTTATTTCCAGTCATTAAAAAATTCCTAAAAAAAACCTGAATAAAGATTGTATAATAAGTTAAAAAGGTATGTATATTTGCACGCTCAAAAAAGCGGGACAAAAATTGTTTTTTTGGGCATTTGTTCTTTTTGATATCTGGGCATAAAAAATTATTTTAATTTTTTATTGTATAAGTTTTGCCAGAGAAAAAAAAGGGTTTTATATTTGCACCCGCTTAGCGAGGAAACGAGTTAAGCATAAGACAAAGAAAGTTCACTGACATATTGAATTGACAGCGTAAAGAAGATGTTGGAAACGGCATTTTCAAGACAAGAGAACATACCATTTTGAGTACCAAAAATTACAATTTCTTTGGTTGTTAAACACATTGGCGGTCCTTATGGGCAGCCTAACAATTTAACGATGAAGAGTTTGATCCTGGCTCAGGATGAACGCTAGCGGCAGGCCTAACACATGCAAGTCGAGGGGTAACAGGGAGCTTGCTCCGCTGACGACCGGCGCACGGGTGCGTAACGCGTATGCAACCTACCCTTTACAGGGGGATAGCCCAGAGAAATTTGGATTAATACCCCATGGTGTACCGATGCGGCATTGCATTGGTACTAAAGAT
>JBBKXS010000073.1:0-4323 GCA_037969605.1 Flavobacteriaceae bacterium | reverse complement strand
AGTGAGCGTAAAATCATAAAGGCTGACCGATTTGAAAAGATTCTGCAATCCGCCATGAAGCAGTCGCTTAATTGTTATTTACCAAAACTTAATGTAGCCATTCCTTTTAAGGAATTTATAAATCAAGGGTTTAATGGACAACGCTTTGTTGCCCACTGTGAAGAAACCAATAGAATGTCCCTTAAAAATGAGATCAAAGCAATGAAAGAGATTACCATTTTAATCGGTCCTGAAGGTGATTTTAGTGTTAAAGAAATTGAAATGGCCATTCACAATAAGTTTATTCCTGTAACTTTGGGAGAAACCCGATTACGAACTGAAACCGCAGCAATTGTAGCTTGTCATTCGGTGGCGTTTATCAATGAATAGCATGAAAAAAATACTATTTTTAGTTTTTATCATTTGGTCTTTCACTACATTTTCTCAAGAAATAGCCTTGTTAAAATACAAAGGTGGTGGTGATTGGTATGCCAATCCTACTTCCTTACAAAACCTCATCACATTTTGTAATGCCAATATCAACACAAAAATTGACCCTAAACCTGAAACGGTTGAAGTGGGCAGTCCAGATATTTTTCAATACCCATTTCTTCATATGACTGGTCACGGCAATGTGTTTTTTAATGAAGAGGACGCTGAAAATCTCCGTAATTATTTAATGTCGGGTGGGTTTTTGCATATTGATGATAATTATGGATTGGAGCCATATATTAACAAAGAACTAAAAAAAATATTTCCCGAACAAGATTTAGTTGAATTGCCGGCGACCCACGATATTTTTAATGTGGCTTTTAAATTTCCTGATGGACTTCCAAAAATTCATGAACACAATGCCAAGCGACCACAAGCTTTTGGCTTATTTTATAAAAGCAGATTGGTTTTATTGTTTACCTACGAAAGCGATTTAGGCGATGGTTGGGAAGACCCCGAAGTCCATAATGATCCTCCAGATGTTAGGGAAAAAGCTCTTAGAATGGGTGCCAATATCGTAAAGTATGTTTTTGAAAATTGAAGTACTGCCGAATTTATTCTCTATTCATTTTTCGAATATCAGTGAACTTATTTGACAGTTTTATATATTTACCGGATGGATTCTAAAACGATCGCATACGGTATTTTAAGGGCTTTGGGGATTATTGCCGGAGTTTTTTTGATTCTATATTTCCTTTATAAAATTCAAGCAGTTTTAGTTTATATTGCTATTGCGGCAGTAATTTCACTGGTAGGAAGACCCGTTATATTGTTTCTTCATAGAAAATTAAAATTCAATAGTACATTGGCTGTTATTGTCACCATGATTTTATTTATAGGACTTCTTGCAGGATTAATTGGGCTGTTCATTCCTTTGGTCATAGAACAGGGCCATAATCTATCACTTTTAAATATTGAACAGTTACAACGCAATATTGAAGATATCTACACACAGATTATGAATTACTTTGCGTTCAATCAAATAGACGTTGAACAGTCCCTAAAGGATTCCAATTTGTTGTCCAAAATTGATTTTGGTATCATCCCCAATTTTTTGAATTCCATGATTAGTGGATTTGGAAGTTTCAGTATTGGTTTGTTTTCAGTATTGTTTATTTCGTTCTTTTTTTTAAAAGACAGTCAATTGTTTGAAGATGGGATTATGATGTTTATCCCTGAAAATAATGAATTGCGTTCAAGAAAATCGTTTGCAAAAATCAAGCATTTATTATCACGCTATTTTGTAGGCCTTATTTTGCAGATTACTATTTTGTTTGTGATTTATACAACCGTGCTTTTAATTTTTGGAATCAGCAATGCTGTTGTTATTGCTTTTTTATGTGCCCTTTTGAATTTAATTCCTTATGTCGGCCCTTTAGTAAGTGCCTTCTTGATTCTTTTACTGTCCATGTCAAGTAATTTAGATCAAAGTTTTAGCCAAGTCATTCTTCCAAAAACCATCTACGTCATGATTGGTTTTGTAATTGCTCAACTGGTGGATAATTTCGTTAGCCAACCCTTTATCTTTTCAAAAAGCGTGAAATCCCATCCCTTGGAAATCTTTTTAGTGATCATTATTGCAGGTATTCTTTTTGGAATTGTGGGAATGATTGTCGCTATCCCAACTTATACAGCTATTAAAGTGATCTTGAAAGAGTTTTTATCGGATTATAAAGTGGTTCAAAAGTTGACCAAAAACTTATAGACATACATTGAATAATGCTTTATTAAATATTGAAGTTCAAGAGTTTATAAATGCTAATTTGAATTCTGACATCACTTCAATAATTCTCAAAGGTACTGTTTTCCATAATGTTGAAACCAGAGAGATCATTGAGCAGATAGAAGCTAAAAAAAAATGCAAAAGTAAGCTGCTCAGTTGGTTCAATACACCACATATTTATTATCCCAATAAACTTAATATCGAGCAAACTTCTTCAGAATTAACGGCCCAATATAAATCCGGACTTATAAATGGAAATTCCTTGATTGATCTTACGGGAGGCTTTGGAGTAGATTGCTTCTATTTTTCGAAGTATTTTAAAGAGGTTACCCATTGTGAAATTGATATGTCTCTTTCGGAAATTGTAAGCCACAATTATAAAACCTTAGGTATTTCTTCAATCAAAACAATTTCTGGTGACGGCCTACAGTTTTTAAAGGATAGCCACAAAACCTATGACTGGATTTATGTGGACCCTTCAAGACGCAATGAAAGCAAGGGAAAGGTGTTTTTTTTAAAGGATTGCCTGCCCAATATCCCAGACTCCTTGCCATTATTATTTGAGCGTTCCAAGCGCATTATGGTCAAAACTTCCCCTTTATTGGATATCAGTGTTGGTATCAATGGATTAAAAAATGTAAAGGAAATCCATATTGTAGCTGTTGAAAATGAGGCCAAGGAATTGCTTTTTATTTTGGAAAAGAATTATGAGGGAGATATTGAAGTTTTAACCACCAATCTCAAAAAGAACAAAGACGAAAGCTTCGCATTTAAATGGAGTGAAGAGACTGATGCCGAAGCAAACTTTAGTGAGCCACTCGCTTATTTATACGAGCCCAATAGCGCTATTTTAAAATCAGGTGGTTTTAAATCGATTTCGGCACAGTTCACTGTGTTTAAATTAAATGTCAATAGCCATTTATATACTCATGACCATCTTATTGATTTTCCTGGTCGGAGTTTTAAAATTGACAAAGTCCTTCCCTATTCCAAAAAGGTATTAAGGTCTGGATTGCCACCAAAAGCCAATGTTACCGTTCGAAATTTTCCTGAAACGGTATCACAGCTTCGTAATAAATTTAAAATTACTGAAGGTGGAAACCTCTATTTGTTTTTCACAACCAATATGGAAAATGAAAAAATTGTCTTAATTTGCTCTAAAGTTGACCATTAACATACTTCTTTATGCCATACAATGAAACTTTAGCGGCAAGAATTAGAGTGCAATTACAGTTGTTTCCTGAAGACTTTACCGAAAAACGCATGTTCGGTGGGCTATCTTTTTTATATCAAGGCAAAATGACTGTTGGGATAGTTAAAGATGACCTTGCCGTTCGCATTGTCGCATCTAAAATGGATGCCGAATTAGCCAAGGATTATGTAAGGCCAATGGATTTTACCAAAAACCCAATGAAGGAATTTGCTTATGTGACCCAAGCGGGGGTTAAAACCGAAATTCAGTTATTGCATTATATTGAACTCGGTTTGGAACATGCCAAAAGTAAGTTATAGTCAGTGCCGTTTCTTTAAAATCTCCACAACGTCATTCAAGGTATGACCCTTGGCCTGAAGAAGCATCAAATAATGGAACAGTAGATCAGCGCTTTCATTTAGGAATAATTCGGTGTTGGAATCTTTGGCTTCAATAACCACTTCAACAGCTTCCTCACCCACTTTTTGGGCTATTTTATTGATGCCTTTTTCAAATAACGAAGCCACATAGGAGTCTTCAGGCTTAAAGTTTTCCCGTCGGTCTATAATGATATCTTCAAGCTGAGTCAAAAAACCAAAGGTTTGGAGGTTTTCTTCGTTCCAACAGGTGTCGGTCCCTTTATGGCAGGTTGGGCCTTCGGGATTGGCCTGAATGAGCAAGGTATCGTTATCACAATCAATCTTAATATCAACAAGGTTTAAAAAATTGCCACTCTCTTCGCCTTTGGACCATAAGCGTTGTTTGCTTCTACTATAAAACGTGACTTTATTTGTGGACTTTGTTTTCTCAAGGGCTTCGTCATTCATATAGCCCAACATCAATACATTTTTTGTTGTAGCATCCTGAATGATAGCTGGTACAAGTCCGTCGCGGTCTTTATTAAAATCTATTTTCATTCTAATTTTTTGGTTCAATT
>JBBKXS010000072.1:0-6619 GCA_037969605.1 Flavobacteriaceae bacterium | reverse complement strand
AACGCCTTAAAAGGGGATATTATGAAACTTCCCATGAACTTACTAAAGAAATTTCAATAGGCGAATTGATGCGAAAACCGGGTTGGATTCGTTTATCCATTCATCCCACTACAACCAATGAAGAGATGGTTATGATTTGTAAAGGTCTGAAGGCTTTAGCAAAACACCATAAAACCTGGGCTTTGGACTATGAATATTTGCCATCTACCAACGAATTTATTCATAAAAATAATACTTCAGCAGAAGAAATCCCAGTACAAAATTGGTTTGAGTTGTAACTATTGAAATTCCACAGGAACTTTATCACGGTGTTTCCAGCGTTTGTGGGTCCATAAATAAAATTCAGGAGCATCATAAATCTGGGCTTCAACAAACTTCAAAAAAATATCTGTGATTTCATAATCCTTAAATTCGTTTGGTGTTAAGGTTATGGTTTTAAATGTAGTTTCATAATATCCCCTTTTAAGGCGTTTTACACCAAAAAACATAACTGCCATATCCAATTTTTTGGCCAACATTTCGGCCCCAGTATGAACAGGAACTTTAATGCCCATAAAATGATTCCAATAAAAAGCTTTTTGTGGTTTTGGTGATTGATCAGATATAAACCCATTTATAGTAAGCCATCCATCTTGCTTTGCTTTTATAAGTGTAGGTACGGTTTCTTTGGTTGTAATTAAATAACTATTGTATTTGGCTCTTATGCGTTTTACCAATCGGTCAAAATATTTGTTGGCAAGACGTTTATAGATAGCATAGCCTTTGTGGTTAATATGTTTTTGCATAATAAAAATCCATTCCCAACTCCCGTAATGAGCGCACATCAAAACAATGCTTTTATTGAGATGTTCCATTTTATGGATTTCTTCAATATTTGAAAAAACCATTCGCTGTCTCATTTCTGCTTCAGAAATCGTCAATGATTTTACAGACTCAACTATGATATCACATAAATGATGGTAGAATTTTTTGGTAATGACGTTGATTTCTTCTTTTGACTTTTCCGGAAATACAAGTTGTAAATTTTCTTTCACCGTTTTTTTTCGGTATCCAAAAATCTTGAAAACCAAGATATAAAGCCCATCTGAAAATGCATATAATAACTTAAATGGAAGAATGGAGATTAACCATAAAAAGGGATAAACCAAAATGTAAACCAGAAAATGCATTTTTTAATATTAGATTTGCAGCTGCAAATATAGGTTTTATCTAGTTAAAGGTTTAGAGTGAATGGGTAATTTAAGTTTAGTAACGATTGTCATTATTGCAGCGAATGTGTTGATGTCCTTTAAAGGATTTGGAGATTATAGTTTTTTTGAACGCTATAAATTTAATATTGGAAGCATAAGGCGTGGAGAGCAAATAAGGATTTTTAGTTCGGGTTTTTTACATGTGGATACGACGCATTTGTTGTTCAATATGTTGACCCTGTATTTTTTCGCTGATGTTGTGTTTTCATATGTTGGGACATTCAATTTTTTAATAATCTACGTCGCAAGTCTCCTTTTAGGTAATTTGTTATCGCTTTATTTTCACAAGGATGAATATCATTATAGCGCAGTAGGTGCTAGTGGTGCTGTTACCGGCATACTTTATTCGGCAATATTACTGGAACCTGATATGAGTTTGTATATGTTTTTTATACCAATACCAATTCCCGCCTATATATTTGGAATTGGTTATTTGCTCTATTCCATTTATGGGATGAAAAAGCAACTTGGCAATATTGGGCATGATGCGCATTTTGGTGGAGCCATTGGGGGTTATGTTGTAACGCTAATATTGGCTCCATGGTTGTTTGAAACCAATTTGCTCATGGTGGGATTACTTGCTGTTCCCATAATCATTTTATTTGTTATGCACAAAGCAGGGAAGTTATAAAAAAGTTCGCCTGAAAAAGTGTTTTTTTGTCAACCTGAACTAGTTTCAGGTTCTCATAATTACTAACCATCAACATGCTGAGATTCTGAAATAAATTCAGAATGACAGTTTTGTTACTTTTAAAACAATCTCATTTTTTAATCTAACAATTCCGCAATTTTAGCTTCAAGTGCGGGACCTCTTAAATTTTTTGCAACGATTTTACCATCGGCGTCTAAAATAAATGAAGATGGAATAGATTGAATATTATACATTTTAGCTATTGGTCCATTAAAATAATTTAAATTGGAAATTTGATGCCAGGTGAGTTTATCATCCTCAATAGCTTTTATCCAAGCTGCTTTAGGGTCTCCTTGTCTTGTGACTCCATCAAGAGAAACACCAATAATTTCCAAGCCCTTTTTATGGTACTTGTTATAAACCTGTACAATATTAGGGTTCTCCCTCCTACAAGGGCCACACCAAGCCGCCCAAAAATCGATTAAGGTAACTTTGCCTTTAATGTCTTTAAGACCTAATAGTTTGCCTTCTGGAGTTGGCGCTGAAAATTCCGGAGCAATTTTACCAATTTCAGTCCTTGCTTGGGTTTCAAGAATTTTTTGCACTGCATCAACTTGTTCAAATATTTCTTTCCCTTTTGTAGAAGCTTTTAAGCTTTCATCTAAACCTGCATAAGCGTCTATAATTTGCTTAAAATCAACATTTCTAACCTTTAACATGTATTCAATAAGAATCAATGAATAAAAATTATTGTTATTCTTCTGAATAAATTCAAAAGGACTATTAGCCATTTGGCTGTTGAGGTTGGCAAGATCCTTATTAAGTAATGCTGTTTTTATATTGTCATTGGCCTGGGTCGCTTCGTTCAATGCCAAACTAATTTCCTGACGTTTTTCAATAAGAGCCCTTGATTCTTCGTTATAGGTATTTAGTGCATCATTGGTTTTTGAGCCATAAATTTTAGAGCTTGGTAGATTGTCCTTATCGACATCAATGGTAATCTCACCATTTTCAACAATAATAGGAAGAATTCCATTAACACTATTAATATGAACATAAAACAGTTCAGGGTCTTTTGCCTTTCCTTCAAACGCAAATTTTTCATTCATCACTATGGCTGTATCTATATCAACTTGCCTGTTGTTTTGGTCTAAAACCTTTAAATAAACCCGAACACCATTGTAAATTCCTTTGGCATTTCCGCTGATAACATAACCATCCCTTTTTACTTCACTTTTACAAGATGTAATCAAAAGGGCAATCACTAAAGTCGTTATATAAATTTTCATAGTTGTAAATATTTTGTAAAGTGCAAATATAGGAAGTTGTAAAAAAGAATTTATGCGATTCATCTTAATTAATTCTTAAAGAATTTCCTAGATTTTAGGTTCAAATGGCGTTTTACAATACTTTTGCTAAAATTAAAAGCATGCTTCATAACGATACTATAGTCGCTCTAGCAACACCATCGGGTAGTGGAGCCATTGCCATTATTAGATTATCTGGTCAAGATACCATGCTAATAGCATCAAAACTATTTAAATCGGTTTCTGGTAAAACCTTGGAAAAACAGCCTACGCATACGGTGCATTTGGGACATATTGTAAATGGGCCTAGGGTTTTGGATGAGGTGCTGCTAACTATTTTTAAAAATCCCAATTCGTATACTGGCGAAGATGTGATAGAAATTTCCTGTCACGGTAGTTTATATATCCAGCAGGAAATTATACAATTGGCTTTGCGCAGTGGATGCAGGATGGCCAGTGCAGGAGAATTTACCCTTCGTGCTTTTTTAAATGGAAAACTGGATTTGTCGCAAGCGGAGGCGGTTGCCGATTTGATTTCGAGTGATAACGAAGCTTCCCACCAAGTTGCTATGCAGCAGATGCGTGGTGGATTTTCTTCTGAAATCGCTAAACTTCGAGAAGAGCTTTTGAATTTTGCCTCGTTAATTGAACTGGAACTTGATTTTGCTGAAGAAGACGTCGAGTTTGCCGATCGCAAACAGTTTAAGGAACTGACTGAACGCATCAGTTTTGTGCTGAAACGTTTGATCGATAGTTTTGCGGTGGGCAATGTGATTAAAAATGGCATTCCAGTGGCCATTGTTGGCGAACCTAATGTTGGTAAGTCTACCTTGTTAAATGCGTTATTAAATGAAGAGCGCGCCATAGTTTCTGAAATTGCCGGTACTACTCGGGATACTGTTGAAGATGAAATTTCCATTGGAGGAATTGGATTCCGTTTTATAGATACAGCAGGAATTCGGGAAACCAAAGATGTTGTAGAAAGTATTGGAATTAAAAAGACCTTTGAAAAAATTGATCAAGCACAGGTGGTTATCTACCTTTTTGATAGTACAAAATATAAGGTCCAAAGCTCCAAATTTAAGGTGGAACTCGAGAAAATAAAGAACAAATATCCACAAAAACCCTTGATTGTTCTTGCCAATAAAATCGATAAAATTGATGATATTCAAATAGCGGACATGCAAAATGAAATAAAAGAGATTCAACTCATATCCGCCAAAACGGGATATGGCGTCAATTCATTGACCGATTCGCTCTTGAATCTTATCAACACCGGCGCGTTGCGCAATAATGAAACCATCATCACTAACACTCGACATTACGATGCGCTTTTAAAAGCATTTGAAGAAATTAAAAAAGTGCAGCAGGGTTTAGAATCAGGACTGTCTGGGGATCTATTGTCTATAGATATTAGGCAGGCACTTTATCACTTTGGTGAAATCACCGGAGAAATCACCAACGATGATTTGTTAGGGAATATTTTTGCAAATTTTTGTATCGGGAAATAAATTTGATTTCCTTTAGTAATATTTTGCCTTCTTTTGTTTGACTATCAGTTAATTACATTCATTTTTTATTTCGCGCTATTTCCTTTTTTTGTACATTTGTTGTCTCATATGTACCACATTTATAAATCTAAATGGTATTATAATGAACTTCAATATTTCAAGTTTAATAGAGTATGAAACTGAATCAACACCTTTACATGCAGTAAAATCTTAAATTTTTTTAAAGCAAGACCAGGATTTAGGGGTTTTTCGTTTTTAAGAATATCTCAATCTAGCTTAATACTATCACTTCATATTCGTTCAAAACTGGTAAGGTCAGCGTAGATCTTCCATTGCGTTTTGATATATTCATGTCTGCTTCTAAAATTCTCGCTCTTGCCGAAGAAAATTCACCCGCGAGGTCGATATTGATCGTCCGAAATATTTCCGGTTTCCGGAATCCGTCTCGTGTTTTTCCTGAACAGTTAATCAGATGCAAGAGTGAACGCTGGTGATCTGGCTGATACATGAATACCATTTCAACTCTGGGAGGAGCATTTGTAAAGATCTGACGATCATTCAGAAGTAGTGATTCCATAATATCGGAAAATATTTCTGTATCAGCCGATAGCGCCTCACGCTTATAATACTCGCTAATATCCCATGGTCCAAAAAAAGAGATTTGTCCCTTTCCTAAATCACGTGTGATATGGACCGGATTATCTGCCAATTCTAACTTTGAAGGTATTCCAAACGACGGCGGCTGATTGATAAATAATGTACGGCCTCCTTTTTCAACATATTCCTGAAGACCATCCGTCAAGGCGCCTGGTGTAACTATTACGAGATCATAACACTGTGATGGGTTTATCAAAGAATCCGGATTTTCTGAAACAGCAACAGGAATATGTAATTCTGTCATCAGGGCATATATGCCTTTGTTTGTATGATTCGACCGCGGAGAAATTTCAGGCTTACATAGAAGCAGTACCCGCGAGCGATTCAGCTGAAGGCCATAAAGATCAGCATTTTCTTTATACCACACATTCATCTTAGCGGCCTCTTGAAGCTCAACCTGATGTGACGGGTTCAATAGAGTCCCTTGTGTGCAAAACGAAATTGGTGAACCGTGGGCTCCGAACTGATAATAACGCACCTTCATTTCTTCCAGTAAATTTGAATCAAATTCCGAAGGATCGCCAGAATACGAAAACCACTGGTCAATCCCCACTCTGTCAGGATAAGAAATTCGCTGTCGGTTGATTTGCTCACTTGAGGAATAAATCCAATCACCCGCATGGGTTTCCAGATGATGACCATGACTGGTATCATCCTCATCGGCATTTATATATAGCGTTCCGGGTCGCCTCTTATAAATTGCGTTTGCAATAAGCCTTGAAGTATTATCAGCTGCTTCTTCAATAAATTCGATGAAGTCTGCATCCGGTTCATCGGGCAGGGGGCTTCCGTATTTCTGCAGAAATCCATTCTTGCAACTCTCACAATAACATATTTTTTCATGTCCGCCAAAGTTCAAAAACCAGTTTATGTAAACTATATCCGGTTCGTAGTTCTCAAGCACTTCAGAAATAATACTTACGCCCTGGGCGGGATAAAAATTTGAGTTCAGACAGGGTTTGGCTCGTCCCTCGGCATCAGTCACCGTACTGCCATCTTTATGGCGAATGAACCATTCTGGATGAGCATCCAGTGCCTCTTTACTTTGATGTGTGAAATCGAAACGAGCTCCAGTCTTCATATTGTTTTGTTTGGCCAGTTTAGCCACGCCTCCATAAAGATCCCCTCCCTCCGGAAGAACAGCGCAGGCTTCGTTAAAAGGAATATTGGACGGATAGTAGGCTCCTTCATCGACAGCGGTATTCATGATACAGTTAAAATCAGCCTCTACCAACTTGTCAAATACAGCTTCAGGATCTGCAC
>JBBKXS010000071.1:0-3464 GCA_037969605.1 Flavobacteriaceae bacterium | reverse complement strand
ATCATCGCTTTCATTTTGGTAGTGGTCACCTCCATCGTGATTCTTGGCGGGTTGAAGCGCATCAGCGCCATAGCCTCCAAAATGGTACCTACGATGGTAGTTTTATATTTTGTTTTGGTTCTGATTATTTTATGTATTAACTATGATGTTGTTCCAAAGTATTTGCTCTTAATTTTTACTGATGCTTTTGCAGCCGAGAATTTTAAAGGAGACCCTTTTTTAGGTGGCATATTGGGCGCCTTGGTTTTGTTGGGAGTAAGACGAGGTGCTTTTTCCAATGAAGCTGGAATCGGTACTGCACCCATGGCTCATGGTGCTGCAAAAACTGATGAACCTGTAAGAGAAGGCTTAGTGGCCATGTTGGGCCCTGCAATTGATACTTTGGTAGTATGTACCTTAACAGCGCTTGCCATTTTGGTGACCGGGGTCTGGGAAACAACTTCGGATAATGGCGTAACCCTGACCGCTTCTGCGTTTAATGATGCCCTTCCCGGAATTGGACCTTATCTGTTGATGATTTGTGTCTTTATATTCAGTATATCCTCTTTGTTTTCCTATTCCTATTATGGCACAAAATGTATGTCGTTTATATGGGGAGCGAACAATAAAAAGTATTATAATTATTTTTATATCTTGAGTATCATTTTAGCGGCAACAACACCATTTGCCATGATGATCAATTTCATTGACGGGGTATTTGCATTAATGGCCATTCCAACCATGACCGCTACTTTACTTATGGCACCTAGGGTAGTTAAGGAAATAAAAGCCTATAAAAAACGATTGCAAACGTCTTAAGATGAAAGCTTGTTATAGGATAGAAAGCTAAGAAAGATTATAAATTTAAATTCACACAATGACTAAACAACAAAAAGCCACCGCCTATTGGAAACAAAATATTAAGTATGTAGTAATATTGCTTACTATCTGGTTTTTAGTATCATACGGTGCAGGAATTCTGTTTAAAGACCAATTAAATCATATTAAAATAGGGGGATTCAAACTCGGTTTCTGGTTTGCACAGCAAGGGTCCATATACGTGTTTGTTATCCTCATTTTTGTATATGTCCGTTTAATGAACACACTCGATAAAAAATTCGGTTATGACGAATAGTATAGTATTACTGGAAGCATTGGATGTTCAAACTTGGACCTATATATTAGTGGGATTGTCCTTTTCCCTTTACATTGGAATTGCCATTTGGTCAAGAGCCAGCTCCACCAATGAGTTTTATATTGCGGGTAGTGGTGTTTCACCTTGGGCCAATGGTATGGCTACCGCTGCAGATTGGATGAGTGCCGCTTCATTTATTTCCATGGCTGGAATTATTTCTTTTGCGGGTTATGATGGCGCTGTGTATTTAATGGGTTGGACAGGAGGCTATGTGCTTTTGGCCCTGCTATTGGCACCATATCTGCGCAAATTTGGAAAGTTTACAGTCCCAGATTTTATTGGCGATCGCTATTATTCCAATATCGCACGCATTGTGGCAGTATGTTGTGCTTTGTTGGTATCCTTTACCTATGTAGCAGGACAGATGCGCGGGGTCGGCATCGTATTTTCCCGGTTCTTGGAAGTGGACATTAATACAGGGGTCATAATTGGAATGCTCATTGTCTTATTTTACGCTGTTTTGGGCGGAATGAAAGGCATTACTTATACCCAGGTGGCTCAATATTGTGTACTTATTTTTGCCTTTATGGTCCCAGCTATTTTTATTTCCATTCAAATGACAGGAAATCCCATTCCCCAATTAGGGTTTGGAAGCCAGTTGGCAGATGGCTCTGGTACTTATTTATTGGATAAATTGGATGGATTGAGCACTCAACTTGGTTTTGCTGAATATACTGAAGGCTCTAAATCGATGATTGACGTTTTTGCTATTACCTTGGCATTGATGGTGGGAACCGCAGGATTGCCCCATGTGATTGTAAGGTTTTTTACGGTCAAACGCGTACGGGATGCCCGCAAGTCGGCAGGAATTGCACTGTTGCTCATTGCCATTTTATATACCACAGCTCCAGCGATAGCTGTATTTGCAAGGACCAATATGATTGAAACGGTCTCCAATCAACCCTATGCCCAAGTGCCCCAATGGTTTAAAAAGTGGGAATCCACAGGGCTTATCACATTTAACGATAAAAATGGGGATGGGTTGATTCAATATGTGGCCGATCAAAATCAGAACGAATTGGTGGTGGATAATGATATCATGGTTTTGGCAAATCCTGAAATCGCCAAACTTCCCAATTGGGTCATCGCCTTGGTGGCTGCTGGAGGATTGGCAGCGGCCCTATCAACTGCAGCAGGTTTGTTGTTGGTGATCTCGTCTTCGATATCCCATGATTTGATCAAAAAAATGCTGAAGCCCACTATTTCTGAAAAGGGCGAATTGGTTGCGGCACGCTTATCTGCCGTCGGAGCCGTTTGTGTTGCAGGATATTTTGGAATCCATCCACCCGGGTTTGTGGCTGCGGTTGTCGCTTTGGCCTTTGGTTTGGCCGCTGCTTCCTTTTTTCCGGCCATCATTTTGGGGATTTTTTATAAACGGATGAACAAGGAAGGTGCTGTTGCAGGTATGGTGGTTGGCATTACCACCATGTTGCTTTACATGATGAAATATAAACTGGGCTGGTTTGACGAGGTAGTGCCCGATAAAAGTCATTGGTGGTTCGGCATTTCACCAGAGGGATTTGGCACAATTGCCATGTTGCTGAACTTTATAGTATCGATTACCATAATGAAGTTTACAAAAGCCCCACCACAAGAGGTTCAGGATATTGTTGAGAATATTCGAATTCCAAGTGGGGCAGGGGAAGCATCAAACCATTAATTTTCAGTGATATTTTTTTTCAATATAGATGAAGGTAAAACGATTATTTTAAATGCTAAATATTTTTTAATTTAGAAACCACAAAAGCAATCCATGAGCAACTATCACATCAAACACCTTGAAGAATACTTTCAAGTCTACAGAAAATCAGTAAGGGAACCCGAAAACTTCTGGGAAGAAATCGCTGAAGAACATTTCCTGTGGCGTAAAAAATGGGATAGGGTTCTAAGTTGGGACTTCAGCAAACCCGAGATTAAATGGTTTGAAGGAGCAAAGCTCAACATTACCGAAAATTGCCTAGATCGGCATTTGGCTACTCGAGGCGAAAAAACCGCTATCTTATTTGAACCTAACCATCCCGATGAACCGGCCCAACACATCAGCTATCAACAACTTTTTAATCGCGTCAATCAATGTGCCAACGTTTTAAAGGACCACGGCATCAAAAAAGGGGATAGGGTATGCATTTATTTGCCTATGATCCCTGAATTGGCTTATGCTATTTTGGCCTGTGCACGTATTGGTGCTATACATTCTGTGGTATTTGCTGGCTTTTCATCTACGGCATTGGCAACACGAATTAACGACAGCGATTGTAAAATGGTCCTTACCAGTGATGGATCCCATAGG
>JBBKXS010000070.1:0-8580 GCA_037969605.1 Flavobacteriaceae bacterium | reverse complement strand
GGGTTGGATCCATTGAACAGCTATTTAAGTATTCCAATTTTAATCAATTCCAAGGACAACATTGAAGCCACGGGCATTCCTTCACAAAAAATTTCTGGTACAGGAGCGGTATTTTTATTGGATAGCGGAATTGTTGGTGAAACAGCGCCAATGGTTGGCATTTTTATGGAGAACATGAAAAAGAAAGGGTTTAGGAACATGCTTAAAAATCAATTTATTAAACATACCGATGCCTGTGTTGAAGATTTTTTAAAGGGTGACATCAAATCGTTGTTCAACAACACAAAAAAATTATCTAAAGTTGTATTAAATCATTTTAAACCTATGATCCCTCAGCAGTTTCATGCGCTTTGGAAAAAAGGAATTGACACTAATGACTACTATTTAAAGCTTTGTGGTTCAGGTGGTGGAGGTTATATTCTAGGTTTTACCGAAGATATTGAAAAAGCAAGGTTCTCACTTAAAGATTATAAATTAGAAGTAGTTTATAATTTCTAATTCTGCATTATGTTTTCCAGAAAACAAAAACATCTTTTGCTGAAGTTTTTTAGCATGTTTTCTGTTGTTAGAGGTTACAATATTCTTATTGTGGTTATTGCTCAATACCTAACTTCTGTTTTTATTTTTGCACACCACAAGCCTTTGCGCCAAGTGTTATTCGACCTTAATTTGTTTATGTTGGTTTTGGCATCATCGTTAACAATTGCAGCTGGTTATATTATTAATAACTTCTATGATTCCGAAAAAGATTGGATCAACCGTCCTCAAAAATCAAAATTGGATAGGTTGATAAGCCAAAACACAAAATTATCCTTTTATTTTGTGCTCAATTTTTTTGCTGTGGTCATGGCCAGTTACGTATCCTTTAAGGCAGTGATTTTCTTTTCTATATACATTTTTGCCATTTGGTTTTATTCACATAAATTAAAGAAAATGCCATTTATAGGAAATTTAACATCGGCTATTTTAACCATCACGCCTTTTTTTGCCATTTTTATTTACTACAAAAATTTTGAGCATGTTATCTTTGTACATGCTATGTTCTTATTCTTAATCATTTCCATGCGTGAACTCACTAAAGACTTAGAGAATATTAAAGGAGATCTAGTCCTAAATTATAAAACGATTCCTATTGTTTATGGTGAGCGTACCTCAAAATACATGCTCACAATTTTAGTGCTGTTGACTATAGTTCCATCGTATTTGTTATTGTTTCATTTTCATATAGGTAAGATGAACTATTTCTATTATTTGAGTGTCATTTTGTTATTGGTGTTTTTAGTGTTGCTTTGGAAATCAAATAGTAAACCACATTATTTACTGCTTCACAATATTTTAAAATTTATTATTGTTGTAGGTGCAATAAGTATTCCTCTGATTGATATTTCTATGGTTCTTAATAAGATCGTTATTCATTAGTTAAGAGGTTAAATATCATATATCTTTGCAAAAAATAAAATCATGAGCAGACATCAGGGAAGTGATAGAACGGGAAAACCTTCAGGTAGAGGTAATGGTAATGGACAGGGTAAAAACTCTGCAAGAGGAGGAAGCTATGTCAAAAGTGATAGTTTCTCTAGAGGGAATGCCCCTTTAAGAAAAAAAACAGCCCAACCTAAATCATCTTCCAATCCTGACGAGATACGATTGAATAAATACATTGCAAATTCAGGTATTTGCTCCCGAAGAGATGCCGATATTAATATAGCAACCGGATTGGTTACGGTTAATGGTAAGGTTGTGACCGAGATGGGCCATAAAGTGAAACTCGAAGATGAAGTCCGTTTTGATGGCGCCCGTATCAACCCAGAAAAGAAAGCTTATGTGTTATTAAATAAACCTAAAGGGTTTGCAACTACCACTAGTGAAAGCAAAGGCAAAACAGTGATGGATTTGGTCGCCAATGCCACAAATTCTCGCATAAAACCGATTGGGCGTTTAGGCAGGAAAGCTACAGGATTATTGTTGTTTACCAATGACGAAACCATAGAAAAAAAGTTTACCAACTCCAAAAATGGAATTGCCAGATTATTTCATATTGAATTGGATAAAAATTTAAAATTTGAGGATTTTAAAAGCATTCAAGACGGGATTAAAATAGATGGAAAACAAATTTTTATTGAGGAGATAAGTTATATTGATGGGGCTACAAAAAAAGAGATTGGTCTAAAATTGAAACAGACGGGCAACAATGCCCTCAGAACAATTTTTGAGCATCTCAATTATGAGATTGTCCGTTTGGATTGTGTAGCTATCGGGCATCTCACAAAAAAGGATATTCCACGGGGTAATTGGAAACATTTGACACAGCAAGAGATTAATACCTTAAAGATGCTTTAATTGAAAAAAACAACAAAAACAGCTTTAAATTAATTTTTTTATATTTCATTTGTATAAGCAACTAACTAAACATAATGATCAATGTTTTTAAGTTCGGACCTTTGAAAATTAAGAAGTCAAATTCAAAAGTTACTTATAGTATAATAGGTGACTTATATTTGATGCTAACTTCCATATTCTCAATCACATCAAGTCAACATAACTACGGTTTTGTGCCTACAACTCATACACAAATACGAATTTGATATTCAATATTATTAGCCAAAAAATAAAATTTTGTTTATAAACTAACCTATAATAATGAATACTAAATATATTGATTTAATAAATCAAACCTTTTATTTCCCACAAGAAGAATTCAAACTTGAAGACCGACATTTGCAATTTCACGATATTGATTTGATGCAACTGGTAGAAGATTATGGAACTCCATTAAAATTTACATACCTCCCTCAAATCTCAAACAATATTAACAGAGCAAAAAAATGGTTTGAAAAAGCCAGAAAAAAAAATAAATATAAAGGCAAATATAGTTATTGTTATTGCACCAAAAGCTCGCATTTTAAGCATGTTTTAAATGAAGCGCTTAAAAATGATATCCATATTGAAACTTCATCGGCCTTCGATATAGATATTGTTGAAAGATTGAAAGCTGAAGGAAGGATTACCGATAATATGTATGTTATAAGTAACGGCTTTAAAAGAGCACAATACGTTACAAATATTGCACGATTGATAAATAACGGCCAAAAAAATTGTATTCCCATAATTGATAATTTCGAAGAGATTGATTTGCTTTCCCAGGAAATAAAAGGTAAGTTTAATATAGGTATCCGTATTGCTTCTGAAGAAGAGCCGAAGTTTGAGTTTTATACTTCCAGATTGGGTATTGGGTACAAAAATATTGTCCCATTTTACAACAGGCAAGTTAAGGATAACAAAAAAGTAAAACTTAAAATGCTTCATTTTTTCATCAATACAGGCATTAGGGACAATGCCTATTATTGGAACGAACTTTCTAAGTGCATGAAGGTTTACACAAGTTTAAAACATATCTGCCCTTCATTGGACAGCTTAAATATTGGTGGTGGATTCCCTATAAAAAATTCCTTGGCTTTTGACTTTGATTATGAATATATGGTAGAGGAGATATTGTACCAAATTAAATTGGCTTGTGATGAAGAAGAAGTACCAGTACCAAATATATTTACAGAATTTGGTAGCTTTACAGTGGGCGAGAGTGGAGGAGCCATTTATGAAGTGCTTTACCAAAAGCAACAAAATGACCGTGAAAAATGGAATATGATCAATTCCTCTTTTATAACGACTTTACCAGATACTTGGGCCATAAACAAACGATTTATCATGCTACCTATCAATAGATGGTACGATACTTATGAACGTGTTTTGCTTGGAGGATTAACATGCGATAGCGATGATTATTACAATAGTGAGCAACACATGAACGCTATTTACTTGCCAAAATACAATAAGGAAAAGCCTTTATATCTAGGGTTTTTTAATACCGGAGCATATCAAGAAACCATTGGGGGATTTGGAGGATTGCAACATTGTTTAATACCTTCGCCAAAACATATTTTAATTGATAAAGATGAGGATGGAAACATCACCACAGAATTATTTAGTGAACAACAAAAAAGTGAAGACTTACTTAAAATTTTAGGTTATAATGGAGAATAAAACTTATGCTGGAATACCAGAAGAATTTGCAAAATTGGAAACTTCTAAGGTTGTATTGATTCCAGTACCCTATGATGGGACAAGCACTTGGGGAAAAGGATCTGACAAAGGCCCAGAAGCATTTTTAGATGCTTCTGAAAATATGGAACTTTATGATATTGAAACAGGTACTGAGGTATACCAACAAGGCATTTATTTAGCTGATGCCATAAAGGAATCAACTTCACCTGAGGCTATGGTCGATGCCGTACACAACGCAACCAAGTTGTATATAAAGAAAAATAAGTTTGTAACTGTTTTTGGGGGTGAACATTCTATTTCTATTGGAACGATAAGAGCTTTTAATGAGTGTTTTAATAATTTAACGGTTTTACATATAGACGCCCATGCCGATTTGCGAAAAGAATATTTGGGATCAAAGTGCAACCACGCTTGTGCTGTATATGAAGCCAACCAAAACATGAACTTGATTCAAGTTGGCATTCGTTCTATGGACATCATTGAAAAAACTGTAATGGATGAAGAAAAGGTGTATTTTGCCCATGAAATGGCCGTAGATGATAACTGGGTAGACAGTGCCATTGATCAAATGACAGAAAATGTGTTTATCACCTTCGATTTGGACGCCTTGGATCCATCCATAATGCCTTCAACAGGAACTCCAGAACCAGGAGGTTTATTCTGGTATGAGACACTTGATTTTTTAAAACAGGTTTTTGAAGAAAAAAATGTGGTTGGGTTCGATATAGTTGAGCTTTGTCCAAATAAAAATGATAAGTCTTCGGATTTTTTAGCAGCAAAATTGTATTACAAAATGTTAAGTTATAAATTCGCTCAAGATGATATAAATGAGGACTATGAAAGTAATTTGAATGAATACGGTTCTTCAAGTATAAATAAATTTTCTAAATTTAATGATGATGACGAAGACTAAAGGTCACATATCCAACTTTATTGAAAAGTATTACTTGCACTTTAATGCAGCTGCACTGGTTGACGCTGCTAAAGCTTATGAAGCACAGTTAGAACAAGGTTCTAAAATGTTGATCTCATTGGCTGGCGCAATGAGTACAGCGGAAATAGGGAAGATATTTGCCGAAATGATTCGTAAGGACAAAGTTCAAATTATCTCGTGCACTGGTGCCAATCTGGAAGAAGATATTATGAATTTGGTGGCACATTCACATTATGAGAGAGTTCCCAATTATCGGGACTTGACACCACAGCAAGAGTGGGATTTATTGGAGAGGGGACTCAATAGAGTTACAGACACTTGTATTCCAGAACACGAAGCGTTTAGACGTTTACAAAAGCATATCCATAAAATCTGGAAAGATGCAGAAGATAAAGGAGAGCGTTATTTCCCTCATGAATTCATGTATAAGATGTTGCTTTCAGGAGTATTGGAAGAATATTATGAAATTGACATAAAAAATTCATGGATGTTTGCTGCAGCAGAGAAAAATTTACCTATAATTGTTCCAGGTTGGGAAGATAGCACCATGGGAAATATTTTTGCCAGCTATGTCCTAAAGGGTGAATTAAAAGCAAGTACTATGAAATCTGGGATAGAGTATATGACTTTTTTGGCCGACTGGTATACAAATAACTCTGAGAAAGGAATTGGTTTCTTTCAAATTGGAGGAGGTATTGCAGGAGATTTCCCAATTTGCGTAGTTCCTATGCTGTATCAAGACATGGAACGCACTGACACACCATTTTGGAGTTATTTTTGCCAAATTAGTGACTCGACCACAAGTTATGGTTCGTATTCTGGAGCAGTTCCAAACGAAAAAATTACTTGGGGAAAACTGGATATCAATACACCAAAATTTATAATAGAAAGTGATGCCACCATAGTAGCACCACTTATTTTTGCCTACCTATTAGACATGTAATTATGAGCAATAAAAAAGATAATCTTAAGCGTGTTATAGTTGATTTTAAAAAACTTACCCCAGAAATATTGGCGTTATTGGTTGAAAAATATCCTGATGGCTATGATGACGATAACATCATTACCTTTAAAAATGCCAATAATGAAATCGTTGAAGCTGTAGAAGTGACCACAGACGATACTAAATATTTGGTAAAGGTGAGCACAAAACTTCAAGTGACCATGGAAAATTATGATGAAGATGATTATGATGATTTCGAGGGAGACGATCCAGATGCTATCCAGGATCCAGAACTTTCACCTGATGATGATTTAGGGGAAGAAGAAGATGATAATGACGATGATGTAGATTAAAAAGAAATTCAATCGATGTTGGGCGTAAGCTAAAAAAGCATAAATTTATGTAAACCATTTGTTTATGGCAGCACAATTTCATCTCGCATTACCTTGTTTAAACATCAGTAAGACCAGAGCGTTCTATCATGAATTGCTCAGGGCTAAAATTGGTCGATCTTCAGTGAAGTGGATTGACGTAAATTTCTACAATCATCAAATTACGTTTACTGAAAGTGGACCTTTTAATTTTGAATCCAGAAGTTATTCGTTCAACGGACAAGTTTTACCTTCTTTTCATTTTGGTGTTATTTTAAATGACCAAGAATGGAAAAGCCTTTTAAATTTATTAAAATCTAAAGGTGTTAAAATTATTTCCGAAGTCAATTTTTTAAAGGACAAAACAGGTGAACACCATTCGTTTTTTGTAGAAGACCCTAATGGTTATACTGTAGAATTTAAATGTTTTACCAATGCAAACGAAATTTTTAAACCTTAAATATTTATATATGCCATTGAGAATACATAAACACTTTTATTAGTACCACATGTAAATTTTAGATATGATGAATTTACTAAAAGCTATTCGGAATTTAAGTGGCAAAATTCCAATATAAAAACATTTTTAAAAACACTTTAATTTTATATCAATGAAAACACTACCCAACATACTATTAGTTCTATTGTTTTTTTCCTTTTCCTCTTTTTCATTTTCAATGGAATCTTCGGTGATTCAGGATGTAAAAACTGTTGAAGGTAATTTTGATGGGCATGAAGATTACGGTTATAATTTCATAACTATTAATAGCGATGATGATTCTGAACGCACCATAACATTTCAATTTATTAAAGATGAATTGCTCAATCAGTTCGACTTAAAATCGGAAATTTTAATTGGAAAAAAATTCAAGATTACCTATCAAATTAAGATAAAGAAAACAAAAGATGAAGATGGATTTATAGATGAAGAAGAAATATTGACCATTACAAATCTCGAAGAATTATAATTTAAATCAGGCTGCGTTTAAGCGGCCTTTTTTTATGATAAGCTCCCATACAATATAACCATAAAGTATAACATATTCTGCACCAATAACCCATAGATTTTCGGTGTTATCAGCGTTAGCATAGGCGAGGTAACTTAAGATGATGATAAAACTCCACACTAAGGGGAATTTATAATTTGTAAATATGGATAAGATCAGTAAGGTGGCCAAATACCAAGGATGAACTGTGGTAGAAATAAAATAGTATAAAGTTAAAACCCAAAGCATAGAAGTCATCAATTCAATAATAGTTTTGTTCTTTCTAAAAAAAGTGAAGATTAGAATGATGCAAACAATCACTATTGGTATCACCTTTCCTATAAATGCGATTTCGTTATAACCTCTAAAGGTATATCCAATCGCTCGAGCGATATAATAAAAACTGGCGTTAAACTCAAAGCGTTGAAACCACAAGGCAATTGTGTTAGAATAGTTAATTATTAATTCTGAATTGTAAAAAGAGAGAAAGGATATAATTGTTAATCCACAGACAATAGCATAAAAAACTAAAAGTTTTATCATGCCTTTAAATTGAGAAGCCCGTTGATTTTGAAGATCATTTTTAATAAAGGATTGATAAAACAAAGGCAAAAAAATTAAAGGAATTAACTTCACAGAAACTGAACATGCAAAAATCACGGCTGCCATTTTCCATTTCCTAAGCTGCAATAAGTATAAACTCCAAACTAAAAAGAAAATCATAATACCTTCAAAATGAAGATTTCCTGTAAGTTCAATGATAATGAACGGATTTAGAATGTACCAAAATATATTATGAACTGGGATATCGAGTTTTTCCAGAAGTTTTTTCCCAAAGTAGAGTGTTCCAAAATCAGCCGCAATTATAAGTAACCGCATGACTACTATGGAACCTATAATACTTTTCCCTGCAAATAGCCCTGCAATTACAAAAAACAATTGATTTAAGGGTGTATAGTTGGTCAAATGGCTACCATTTAGAATACCCATACCATTGTAAAGTTCTTGGGCTTGAGCGATAGGGAATTGACCATTCGAAATAAAGGATTCGGGCGTATAGATATAGGGATTAAGACCTTCTAAAATCATTCGGCCATCCCAAATAAATCGATAAAAATCTTGAGAAAGATTTGGAGTTGCCAATAGAAATAGCAATCTGATTAAAATAGCCAAACCAACCAAAAATCCAAAATTCCCTTTGTTGATTTGAATAAGCTTATAGAATAAAAAGAATAAAGCCGTATAAAGAGAAATTAACTTTATATAATCTGTTCTAACGAGATC
>JBBKXS010000069.1:0-3369 GCA_037969605.1 Flavobacteriaceae bacterium | reverse complement strand
TGATCTTTATTGAGTTGATCATAAATTGGCCATTCTTCTCCAGTTTCCAAATCGTGCAAATACAAGACAGTTTTGGTACGGACACGTTTAATAAAGGCCAATTTTTTTCCATCTCTGGAAATTTGTGGACGCGCAGCACCACCGGGTCCACCAGTAAGTCGCTCTATTACACCAGTGGTCATATCATATCTATTAATGACATAGATTTGACTGTTTGGATCTTTGTTGTATTGGAAGTACCCACCTGGATAGACATCTTCGCTATAATATAGGTATTTCCCATCTGGCGATATACTAGGTTCATTGACGTCTTGTTGGTCATTTTTTCGTTTGGTCAGTTGTATACCACTTCCCCCGGTTTTATGGTACATCCACAATTCACCAGCACCTAAAGAGCGCTGTGAAGTAAAATGTTTCCGAGCAATAAGATAGTTTCCATCTGGTGTCCAAACGGCATTATTGAGAAGTCTAAAATCTTCTTTTGTGACTTGTTTGGCATCGCTACCATCGGCATTCATCGTCCAAATATTGTCTCCTCCACCGGCGTCACTTGTAAATGAAATGATGGTGCCATCTGGACTAAAACGGGGTTGAACTTCAAATGCTAATCCTTCTCTTAACACGGTTGCGTTTCCTCCATTAAAATCTATTTTGTAGATATCTCCCAACATATCAAAAACAATAGTTTTTCCATCAGGGCTCACGTCTAAGTTCATCCAAGTGCCTTCTGTTGTTGAAATGTTTAGGTCCGTAAAATTCCAGTTACCTTCTGGATTTGAAACATCCCAAGACTTTTCTTTTTCTTCTTTTTCCTGAGCAAATGAACTAAACGTTATAAAAAATATTAAGGATAAAATAATAGAAATTCGATTCATATTGAAGTGCTTTTTCAATTAATGCAGAAAGGTAAATGTTTTAATTTAAAATAGGGGACAAAAAAATCCGATTCAATATTGAATCAGATTTTTATAAGCGAATTGTTGTTATTGTTTAGGCGAATGCCTTATTTTACTTTGTTTATCATGGCTTCAAAATATTTTCAGCCGGATACTCAGCAATTTAAGGGTATATCAAAAAATTTCGAAATCTGCCTTCTTTGTTAAGCAATTCGGTGTCATAAACCCCAATGCAGTGCAATTGAACTATTAAGTCCTTCTATAATTTTTTTTTGATTATTCTTAATATTTGTTGAAATTTTAGGCATGTCTCAAATTATTTAATGCCAATAGGTCATAATGGTATTCCATTTTTGAGATTCTAAAAATGGAATAAAATCTGTATCATTTTTGAATGTAATGTTGGTGTAAAAATATCCGGAGGCAATAGAACGCAATAAATATTCAAACATGTTTTTGTCATCATTTTGCGCAGCGTAAATCTCTGCCAATCGGTAATCGATTTCCCCATATTGATAAGGCTGTCTTAATTTCTCCAAAGAATCGATAAGATGAATCCCTTTAGCTGAATCACCCATTTTAAAATAACATTTGCTTAATGACGTGATAAACTTTTTAATTCTTGAATCTTCAGGGTATTCTTTAATTAGTTTTGCATAAATTTTTTCTGCCATTGCATAATTAGCTAATTCATAATAAGATTCTCCTTTCAAAAATTCATTATTCTTATTTGTTTCTGTAGCGACAACAACATTAAAATAAGCTTTGGCTTCTTCCTTTTTTTTGGCCAATAAAAATTGTCCTCCTGCAAAATAATTAAGCGATAACCAATTCTCCTCGCTTATTTTAAGTTTAAGTTTTTGTAACAGATTGTCGAGTTTTACTTTATTATTCGTAAAAACATAGGCTGTGGTAATTGCTTTAAAAAAATCTATATCGTATAAAAGATCTACATAGGGTTCTAAAAGTTCAATAGTTTTTGAATAGTTTTTTAATTCATGATTTGCCAGAGCCATAATGTACATTCTGTCTACGCATAGTTTGCAATTTTCTAAACTTAAATTATTGAATGAGATTTCTTTAAAAAAGCTTTCTACTTCTTCGGGTTTATTAACAAAATTAAGTGCAATTACCATATGTGATGAATTGGTATCGAGTTCATATGGCGCAATATTATATCCATAATCATGATAATTGTAAAGCAAACGATTATCACCATCTATGGCCGCCTTATACATTTTTAATAAATAAAGTTGTCGTTCAGTTTGGCCTGAATTTTTTTTAATTTTATTAATTAGGGAATCTGCTTTTGAGTAAAGACCGATATTATAATAATGGCCTACTTTAAGCGACTTTGGTTCGAAAAAATTAGAATCTAGCGATATTGCTTTATCCAATAATTCTAAATATTTATCGAAATCGCGTTCTCCAAAACTAACTTTTGCTTCCAGCATCGCCTTATAAGCTTCATAAGTTGGCGGTTCGATTTCTAAACTTAAACCTCCGGTTTTTTCAACGACTAAATAACTTACAATCTTACTTTCTAATAATTTAATACAATCCAATGGATTTTCAGAGTCGCATTCAATGCCTCCAATCGAAATAATAATGTCTCCAGTCGATCCATTCTCAATAGATGATTTAAGAATTAATTTATTATTGCTTAAAAAGTAACTTCCCGTAATTTTTTTACCAGGCTTTAAATATTTATTTAAAATTTCGTTATCTGTTAAGTTTATGTTTTGTGTTTTTATGGCATCGGTATAACTTTTTACAATATCTTGAGAAATAATTTGTCCTGCATTATTCTGTGTAATACCATGGCTGATCCAATCTTCAGTCATATTTCCGATATGGTTTAATTTTTCATCACCAGTATTATTGGTAAATTTTAATACTGCAATTTTATCGTTTTGAGGCATTTTCGGCAAACTAAAACCACTTGTAAAAGAATTATTTATGATTATTACAACAGATAAGCCCGATAGAAAAATAATGATTCCTAATCCTGTATAGTACATTTGTTTGAATTTACTCTTATCGAGCAATTCAGAAGTAGTATCATCTTCATCCGATTCCCAGGATTTAGATAACCTTGACTTCCATATAAATATAATGTAAAGCGGAAAACCAATTATAAGCATTAGAATTAGAACAGGAATGCTTTGAACTGGCAAACCCAAAGGTTCAGCTATAACAGATAAGACTTGTAGAATTACCCAACTAGACACCACGTATATGGAGAGAAGTTTAAAAACTTCTCTGTTGTTACATTCCTTTAAAAATGTTTTTATATTCACTATGCTCTAGATATCCTTAACTATACTTTGACCAAATGTGAAAATTGGTAAATTTTATTTTGACTAATATAGATAATTAGTTTAAAAAGTATGTTGTAAGTTAAAAACAAAAACAAATTAAAAGAGAGAAGATGATAAAAACGGGTCATAAACTATTAAAACCCATTTTAAAC
>JBBKXS010000068.1:0-3976 GCA_037969605.1 Flavobacteriaceae bacterium | reverse complement strand
TGAAAAAACCTCAAAGAATTTGCTATATCCTTGAGGTTTTGTTATCATTTATTTTTAATATTCTCTATAAATTGGTCAAATAAGTAAGACGCATCATGTGGTCCAGGACTTGCTTCTGGATGGTATTGCACCGAAAAACAATTCTTGGATTTCATTTTGATGCCTGCAACTGTGTGGTCATTCAGATGAACATGTGTGATTTCAATATCTGGATGCTGTTCGTTTTCTTCCCTATTGATGGCAAAACCATGATTTTGTGAAGTGATTTCTCCTTTTCCTGTAACCAAATTTTTCACAGGATGGTTGATACCTCTATGTCCGTTGTGCATTTTATAAGTCGAAATCCCATTGGCTAAAGCAATGATTTGATGCCCTAAACAAATCCCAAATAAAGGTAAATTACGTTTGATGATTTCTTTAGCAAGAGTTTGGGCCTCAACTAAGGGTTCGGGATCTCCTGGACCATTAGATAAAAAATAACCGTTGGGATTCCATGAACTCATGTCATTAAAGGTGGCATTATACGGAAACACTTTTATATAGGTATCCCGTTTTGCAAGATTTCTTAAGATATTGGTTTTAATTCCTATGTCCAAAGCAGCAATTTTATAAGTTGCGTTTTCATCACCGAAAAAATATGGCTTAATGGTTGATACCTTTGAAGCCAATTCAAGACCTTCCATATCTGGCACTTTGGCCAATTGTTCTTTTAGTCCTTCAACATTATCAACATCAGTAGAAATCACCGCATTCATAGCTCCATTATCCCTTATATAGCTTACCAAGGCACGTGTATCCACATCTGAAATTGCCATGACATTATGTTTTTCAAAAAAAGACAGTAATGAATTGTCTGCAGCTTCCCTAGAATAATTAAAACTGAAATTTTTACAAATTAATCCAGCAATTTTAACCGAGTTGGATTCAACCTCCTCAGTTAAAGTTCCATAATTTCCTATATGCGCATTGGTGGTCACCATCAATTGGCCAAAATAAGAAGGATCTGTAAAAATTTCTTGATATCCAGTAGTTCCAGTATTGAAACATACCTCACCAAACGCTGAACCCTTTTTTCCAATGGATTTTCCATGAAAAATGGTGCCATCGGCCAGTAGGATTAAAGCTTTGTCTTTTTTTATGTATTGCATTTTTTGAAAAGTTTCACAAAAATAAAGTATAGTGATGAATTAACTAACTTTTTTTCATAAAAAAAGGGATTAATTTTCTTAATCCCTTTTTAAACATTTTTGTTTATACCATTAGCCTTTCAAAGAATTATAATACTCTAAAATTCTTTTAACATCATTTATATCTTTGTAATTCAGGCTATGACCTTTCACAAAATGGTTAACGCGTTCTAAAAAATCTGTCTCGATATATGATTCTATAGTAGATTTATTTAATTTAATTTTTTTTAGCGAGTTGTCAATTAAATTAAACGTATAGAAAATCTCTTTCTTTATAAGCGCATCATTATTAAAATTTTGTTTTGTTAAAGGATTAATCGAACCTTCTTTAATCTTTATAAAGTGCTTTATTAATATTCTATAATTATCAAAATCTATTATTTCTTCAAAATAGGATTGCTTTTGAACTTCGGTATCCAAATATTGATTAAAGATCCTTTCATTAATCATAACTTTTTTAACATTCCCTGAATTAATAATTAATACCGAATCTTCTGAAAGTTTAGCCTCAAAACGTTCTGCATAAATATTGTAGTTTAAAGAACTAATATTATATACTTTATCTCTAAAATATATTTTTGAATGATTAAACCATGAATCATATAAATAAGGTGATCCATCAATTTTAGTATTTATCTTTTTGTTATAGACATTTATTACCTCTGAATAACTTACCCCTTTTAATTGAACAAAATCACTACTAGGAAATGGTAGGCTCAGAGCATCCTCTTGCTGCGATACAGCTATCATACCTGCATGTTGAGCTCTGGTGTTAAAATTTAAAATTAGCAGAAAATAAACCAAGAATACACCTTTCATATAATCTTAATTTGTATTATGAAAGTAGCAAAAAAAAAGGATAAATTAAAATATTTATCCCTTTTTCTTATAGTGCATTATAATATTGAACAATTTTTTTGAGATCATCGAGATCTTTGTAACTGAGCCTATTTGTTTTGACAAACCCGTTAACTTCTTCCAAAGACTCTTCTTTAACTAAGGACAGGATGGTCGATTTTTTAAGCTTTACTTTTTTCAAGGACTTATCCTTTAAATCACATAAGTAATATATCTCATCCATTACTAAGGCATCATTGTTCAATTTCTCTTTGGTTAAAGGATTAATAGATCCTTTTTTGATTTTTACTATATATTTTTTTAATAATTGATGTTTTTCCAATTTCACGATTTCTTCAAAATATGAATTTCTTTGAAATTCCGGATCCAAATAACGTCCAAATGTTTTATCATTAATTAAAATATTCTTAATGTTTCTTGGATTAATGATTAATATAGAATCCTCGGATAACTTAGACTCAAAACGCTCGGAATAGATGTTATAATTGAAATTTGATATAATGAACACTTTATCACTATAATATATCTTAGTAGGATTATTCCATGTCTTATATAAATAGGGAGATCCATCAACTTTGGGTAGATTTTTGTCACTGGCATCCTTCATACCTTCCAAATTCATATTTGAACGTATTTCTGTTAATTGGTTACCTCTACTTAATTGTTCAATATCTTGAGCATTAATTAAACTACTCATTAAAATACCACATAATATTAATAAATTTTTCATACTAAAGCTTACCTAATTTTAAGGCGTAAAAAAAAGGATAAATTATTAGATTTATCCTTTTTTTACAATTAATTCTATTCCTCTTCGTCCGTAGCTTTGGTATCAACCACAGGTGCAACTGGTGCAACTGATGCTACATCAGATTTTTTGGATCTACCACGACGAGTAGTTTTCTTTTTAGATAGTTTATCGGCGTTATAGATATCATTGTAATCCACAAGCTCAATCATAGCCATATCGGCGTTATCTCCTAAACGGTTACCAAGCTTAATAATTCTGGTATAACCTCCTGGACGATCACCAACTTTGGCAGCTACATCCCTAAACAATTCTACAACAGCTTCTTTTTGCTTTAATCTAGACATTACTATACGTCTGTTGTGGGTTGTATCTTCTTTTGATTTGGTCACCAAAGGCTCCACAAATTGTTTTAAAGCTTTAGCTTTAGCAATTGTTGTGTTAATACGTTTATGCTCAATTAAAGAGCATGCCATATTGGCCAACATTGATTTTCTGTGAGCGGTCTTTCTACCTAAATGGTTTATTTTCTTTCCGTGTCTCATTATTCTTAAGATGTTAGATGTTAGATGTTAGACTTTAGCTTTAAATACGAAAAAAACAATTAATTTTCTATTCTTGTCTTTAGTCTTGCTTCTATCCTCTTTTATATTTATTTTTAGTCTTTGTCTAATTTATATTTGCTTAAATCCATTCCGAAATTTAAACCTTTAACAATCACCAGTTCTTCAAGTTCTGTTAATGATTTTTTACCAAAGTTTCTGAATTTCATCAAATCATTTTTATTGAAAGAAACCAAATCTCCCAAGGTGTCAACCTCGGCAGCCTTTAGGCAGTTTAATGCACGAACCGAAAGATCCATATCTACCAATTTCGTTTTCAACAATTGTCTCATGTGAAGGGATTCTTCATCATAAGTTTCAGTTTGTGCTATTTCGTCAGCTTCTAATGTAATACGTTCATCAGAGAATAGCATGAAGTGGTGAATAAGTATTTTAGCAGCTTCGGTTAAAGCATCTTTTGGATGAATCGAACCGTCAGTGATGATTTCAAAGATCAATTTTTCATAATCGGTTTTTTGCTCAACACGATAATTTTCGATGCTGTACTGAACATTTTTAATTGGTGTGTAAATAGAATCGATTGGAATTAAACCAGCGCTTGAATTAACAGGCTTGTTTTC